>JAHDBW010000480.1 GCA_020630175.1 Anaerolineales bacterium | reverse complement strand
AACTCAGGTTACGTAATACTTGGCGGTGCCATCGGCTCTGTACACTACACAAAACTTTTTGTGCAAGGAGATGCTGATGAAGAATTACGGTGAACTGTTGTTTGTTAACGAGGTGCGCGCCTTACAAGACGAAATTGGCAGCGGCGAACACTATGCCAAGATGTATGCGCAACGCACCCCAGCCGGACTGGGTCCAAATGAAGTGGCGTTTATTACGCAACGCGAAAGTTTCTATTTAGCCTCGGTTAGCACCACCGGTTGGCCGTATGTCCAACATCGTGGTGGGCCGCAAGGCTTCTTGAAAGTGATCGACGAACACACGCTGGCGTTTGCAGATTATGTGGGCAATCGTCAATTTGTCACCATGGGGCACGCCGCACACGACAATCGCGTTGCGCTATTCCTAATGGATTATGAAAACCGCACCCGCATGAAACTGCTAGGACGGCTGACGATGCAAAAGGTTGAGGCCGTTGCGCCAGCGTTGGTTGATCTGGTTGAAACGCCGGGTCAAGGCAGAGTTGAGCGCGTTGCTCAAATTGAGGTCGTTGCAATCGACTGGAACTGCCCGAAATATATTCCAGAATTTGTCCACATAGACAAAGCCCAGCACTTTATCAACGAAAAATTGAAAGACCTGCGCACTGAAAATGAACGCTTGAAAGCCGAACTCGCGCAGCTAAAAGGGCAATAAGCTAAGCCCGCCCAACCACCTGATGCCAAGTTGCAACGGGTGAAACTGCGAAGGCTTGTGGTGCGCGCTGCCGCACCCATGCCCAGCGGCGCAAATTGCGTTCCAATTTGGCCTGATCCTTATCCCGCCACGTAAACCCAAACTCGTCTCGAATTCGAGGCGGCAATAAGCCAATACTGACAAAACTCAGGCGCTTGATCACACGCCCGCCGGGCACTGTGAACAGCGCCGTTTTAAGCTCACGCGCGGTTTTGCCAACGGTTAGCGTGTCACTTTGCAGCATGCCCTGATAGTAAGCATCAAACGCTGCCCAGTCTGTGGGTAAGGTCTTAGGCGGCACGCCCAGCATGCGGCCTAAGGTTTTGCAGTCGGCATAATAATTGACTTTTTCAGCAGCGGTTAGCGGTGCAACGAACAGCTCATAAGCGGTCATTGGCGCATCGACCAAGGTTGCAAAGACCCATAAGCGCAGCGCCGGATCAAAGGCATCGTAGGGCGTTCCGGCAAGGTACGGCCCCGTGGTGTGTTCCAAAACGCCTTGTATCTTACGGTGGCAATGCTGTACGTGCTTAGCCCCCATTGCCCCTTGGCGGCGCGTGCCAAACGTCACCGCCGACGCGGCCAGCATCGTCCGCACCAAGCGCCCATATGGATTTTTACGGAAGTTACTATGGTCGCTAATGCCTTGTGCCACCAGCGGATGCGCCATTTCCAATAAAACAGCGCGGGTCGCAAGTGTAAAAATCAACAGCTCTTGGTTGACCTGCCACAGCAGTGATTCGGGTGAAAAGGTAAGGTTGGTGTTTGTCATTTATTGTTAGTTTGTAGATAGAGATAGCGGATAGAGGATAGA
>JAHDBW010000129.1 GCA_020630175.1 Anaerolineales bacterium | reverse complement strand
CAGTGACGCCCATGTCATTAGATATGACATCGCGCATTGATTTGCAGAAATTTGAGCGAGCGCTGAGAGATCGCTAATGCAAATCCATAGAGTAATCCAGCTGTGATGACGACTGCGATGCTACTTTGGAATTAATTCTGTTAACACTGGCGGATTTTTCATCCGTATATACAGAATCCGTAAAGCGATCAATAATAGCAGCCCCCCTAAAATCAAAACGCCAGTAGGACGTATCAATTGGAGCGTCCAAACCAGTAAATTTTTCATAAGACCACTACGGCCAATGCTCGCGACGCCCCAGATTGGGTTTTCTGCAAGCTCTTGCGCCATAAAGTAGAAGATATAAGTGAGCGTGCCGATAATACCAATGCCTACCAATGGCGTTAGCATCGCTTGCAGTAAGGATAAACTGCGGGTTTCTCGCTTAAAGCTGCTGCGGAGTTGCATGTCTAACCGATCTACAATCTCATTGCGCATTGCTGTATCCCGATAGCTAGCGGTGTATAAGCGGCTTTTGTTCTGTGCTTGATAGCGAATTGAAATTAGCGTGTCGTGCTTATTTGCAGAAACTTTTGTTAGCTGATGAAAGTAAATAATTGTGGGCTTTTTTAGCAGTGATTTAGGCTCCACGCCTTGTGCAACAAGTGATTGAACTTGTTGCCACGCTTCATCTGTATCTGTAACGCCGCCAGCAAATAGGATGTAGTCGCTTGTAACAGCGGTGAAACTATCGGTAATGCTGGATTTTTTTACCCAAGATTTGTTTGCGATGCCTTGTGTCATACGAGGTATAGAGTAACTGTTATCCCAGAGACGGATGCTTCAGGGCGTTTTCTAGTGTTTTTTAGGGGGAAAAGCAGGTAGAGCCCCTGATATTACGGGTTGCAATATACCAAATGGTGCTAACAAAAGCAATTACCGTTGGAGAGCGGTTAACAGATATGCCAAGCCATAAATTATTCCGGCATAGGCCCCCTTAAACACAAAAACGCCTCAGTTGAGACGTTTTTGTTTATGTTAGCGCGGGCTTTAGTTAGAAGCCGCGTTCAGCGAGTAGTGCTTCAATTTCACTGGTGACAACATCAAGCTGTAACGGTCCGGCCCAAGTACGGAGGACTTCACCATCTGGCGAAATTAGCTTATAAGTGGAGCGCCCGGCGAGCCCGTAAGCAGCCCGCGTAACGCTGTGGTCTGGATTGTCGATATTGAGATTGATGAAATCGACACGTTCACCAAGATTGGCGTGGAGCCCGTTCACGACGGGTCGGTTCGCTTGTCAAGTCGGTCACCAATCTGCGTAGGAATTTAGAAATTGAGGCCGCCCGGTTGCGCCAATAAAGCTCACGTCTTCAGTTACAGACCCAATTGGCGGTATGCCTGCTGCGGTATCGGCAGCCGGATCTGCTTCTGGTTCTGGTTCAGCGGTGGGGGCTTCCTCAGTCGGCGCTGGCGTTGGTTCAACTTCAGGCTCTGGTTCTGGTTCCGGCGGATTGGTAGGGGCAAGCGTTGGTTCAACAACTTCAGCCACGACCTCAGCTTCAACCTCGCTGATTTCAACGCTGGGCTCTGGCAACTCTTCTACAACTGCGGGGTCAGCAGTCGTATCCGTGCCACAAGCGGCGAGTAGGACTGCCATCAACACTGCGAACAGGGTCAATAGCAATTTAGGTCTTTTCATCGTTAAAGAGTCTCCTTGGTTGGATGGATCACGGGTAGTTTTTCAAGCTCAGCAAGCAGGGTCGGAATCGTTGGACGGTCAGTTGGGTCCTTGCTACGGTAGGCGTAACGGAGAATCCCAGTGTTATCAACAATAAAGTTCCCGCCAAGCTGATTGGTATCGCCACGGTTTTCTTGTAATTGTTGGCCTGTAGCGAGCGCTTTTGCGTAATACCAAAGATTTTTTGGCCCCCAAGATGCCCAAACTGAGCTGCGCAGGTCATACTGGGTATAACTTTCACGCGTGGTGTCTAGCCAAATATCAAGCGTGGCACCAGTCTGTTCAAGCCAGACCTTGGCCCAATAAGGCGTTCCAAATGAAACGGCGACAAGTGCCGTGTTGGCAGCAGTAAATGCTGCTTGGTGTGCCACAACCTGTGCCACATGTTCTTGTCAAGGTAGTCAGGCAAGGTGCCTGAGAAAGATCAAGTGCGCGTGCTGGGTATTGTTCCAAGCCGTAGAAAGATCGACTGTCGCTTCGGTTACAGTTAGTAATTTAGCTGATGGCGCGGGTTGGCCAATTTTTGGGCGTGCCATTATTGTTCTACAGGCAGGTTTGCGCGTTCCCACGCGCTAAATCCACCGACCATATTGTGCACATTGGTGTGCCCTTGCGCTTTCATGGCGCTTGTCACACGTTTGCTGCGGGCGCCGCTTTCACAGGCAAAAATTACGGTCTGATCATTGGGGATTTCATCTAACCGGGCATCAAATTCGCTTAGAGGGATAAGCATCACGCCTGGGATATGTCCATTGTCATATTCCCATTGCTCTCGTACATCGATCACTACCACATCATCGCGGGTTTGTAATGTAGAGACCAGCGTAACGCTGACATCCTCTGGCAGCTCGGCCAGATTAATATCTAGCGCATCGGCGAGATCAGGGGCAGGGGCTGCACCGGTTGTGGTGCCACAAGCAGCCAAAAGGACTGCTGAAAATAAAAGTAACCATCGTAACATAGCGTTATTTTCCATTAACTAATTAAGCTCTAGATGAGTTGCTAGGCAGAATTAGTGTAACGTTTTTGTAATGATTTTGACCAATTCGTATTTTGGCGCGGTGTTGGTTACGGTCACACGGACATCTAATACGTAGTCATAGCCTGGTTCAAAGTCAAACCCCTCAATTGGATGTGGAAACAACTCCCACTCCGTTGCATCTTCCTCATATTTGATCTGCATACAATGCCGCACGCCAAAATCACTGCACCCTGTAATTTCGGGATGAATCATTACTGTGATCACCGAATCATCTGGGGTACAAGCGCTGAACAACAGCATGCTAAGGCCAATTAAAAATAACGTCCGCTTCTTCATGCCCCCAATGATATGCGATGGAAGCCAGATGCGAATTAGTAAAAGGTAAGTTTCAGCGTGTGATTTTTAGTTTTTAGGTGGTAACCAATTTGTATTTAGTTATAAAGATGTATATTGCCTGCAAAAACAATTGTGTCCCTGATTGACTACTGCCATAATTACGATCCCCGCAAAAGTTGATCTAAAAAAACGTTTGGGAGTAGTAACTAATGTTGGTATTGAAAAGGCCCGCATTTCCCAAACAATTAAAACAAACATCAGTGGTAACCCCCATTGATAATACTGAAAGAGAAAGAGGAGTTAGATTGTGACATCATTCCAACAAATTATTCGGAGAACATTAGCAGTAACAGGGCTAATGCTCTTAAGCTTGTTGGCGTTAAATACCTGGCAGGCAAGCTCGCCAGCACTCGCCGCTGTAACGGTTGATATTGAGCAGTTTTCGGCCGTCGCGCAAAGCCAAGACCCCGGTGGTGAATCGATTATTATCCGTGATTGGCTTGGCAACCCTAACCGGTTTCTGTTCTTATTTAAAGAAGGTGAAGACTTCACTGTATACGTGGATCGGGGCAACGGCAACGCAGTAAAGGTTGCGCATATCTCACGTGCAGACGCCGATGCTTGCCGCCCAGAGACGACCCCCAATACGCTTTGTAAGACATTTGAAAGCGATCAAGGTTATGAAACGGGCTTATTTTCCAACGGGATTGGCGGCTTAATTGTGAAGGTGCGCCCAGAAAATGTGGCCGCAGATTTGACAGACAATAGCATTGTGCCAACGGCTGTGCCTACATCTAACCCAGCGCCATTAACCAATCCGCAATTTGACGCACGCCAAGAAAAGAATCAAGGCGCAGCGGTGGACGATTCTGTAATTGTTGTCAACGAAATTGGCAACCCAGATCCTGGTCTGCATATCTTTAGAGAGGCAGATGGGTATGCGGTCTATGCTGCACGTGCAGATCGGCAGGGCGTAAAGATTGCGCAAGTGACGGCGTTAGATTCGGCCGCTTGCCGTCCCCAAACCGACACAACAGAAGTGTGCGCCACATACTATAGTGAGCATAACTTTCAAAGTGACTTATATTCAAATGGGCAAGGTGGTCTAGTGGTAAGGGTGCGCCCAATCTTGGAAGGGCCTGTTACGGTTGATACCAACATTCGCGTTGAGCAAAAATCAACCGGCTTAATTACGATTCATGGCACCGGTGAAGGCGGCGCTTCTTTCTTGCTAACCCCAAGTACAAATCCAGAAACAGTTGTAATTATTGCTGAAGACGGAACTTGGCAGACCGATGTCGCATTTATTGCTGGAAAGCATATTATTAAACTGCAAGATATGGATGCAAACGGTGCGGCAGTTGGTGTTGCTGCACAAGTTGAAGTGACAATTGAGGCGGTTTCAAGCACGAGCACAGATAACGCCGGTGCATTGCCGCCGCCGCAAGATACAAAGCAGGATGTTGCAATTGAATAGCGGCGCATAAGCATATCAATTGAAAACTATTGACGGGGCATCAGGCGATGCCCCGTTTTTGGTTAAGCACTAGGTGTTCAGGCCGCATATTGGGTTGAACACAAACCAAAATTAAGCGGATCTAAATGCTGCAACAATGCTTACGGTCAATAATAAAACTATCCATGTGCGCAATTTACGGTAATCCATTGCGATAGGCGCACAAATGAGTTTATAGATGCGTAATTCAGTATTCACAAGATTTTTAGATCGCTATCCGATCATAATTCTCACCGGCCTATTTTTGATAGGGACGGCATTCACGTTGTTTCAGTTGAATCGAATGCAGTCGGATATGATCCGGGCGGCCTCAATTGAGCAAGCGGCTCACTATTCTGAAGCGATTAGCATTTTTCGGAATATTTATACAAGTGAGGTTGCAGGACGCGCAAAGGGACACGGCATAGAAGTGACCCACGACTATACGGAAAAAGACGGTGCTATTCCGTTACCAGCAACAATGAGCATTCTGCTGGGCAATGCGATTGCAGATGCAGATAATGGCGGGAATGCCCGGCTGTATAGTAACTATCCGTTCCCATGGCGCACAGAAGAAGGCGGCCCACAAGACGCGTTTGAAGAAGCCGCGTTACAGGCGCTAGAAGCAGCCCCTACCGAAGCTTATTTTGAATTTGCAACGGTAGGCGACACCCAAGTTGTCCGTTATGCAACGGCCAATGTGATGACGCAGGGCTGTGTTGATTGCCACAATACGCACCCGGATAGCCCAGTTGCAAATTGGGAAGTTGGCGATGTGCGTGGCGCATTGGCCGTTACAATTCCAGTCACAGAAGTTGTGAGCGCTTCACGCCGTTGGGCACAAAATATTATATTTTTGGTGGGTACGCTGGCCTTGTTAGGGTTCTTTGTGGCAGTGATGGTGCTGCAAAAGAATCGGATCGATGCCTCTGACCTTGAAGTTCGGGTGCAGCAGCGTACTGTGCAACTCAAAGCCAGTGAAAGTGAACTGCGCCAAGCAAAGCAAGCGGCAGAGAATGCCTCACGCCTTAAGGATGAGTTCTTGGCAAATATGAGTCACGAACTGCGCACGCCACTCACTGCAATTATTGCGAACTCGCAACTGCTACAGCAACGCGGCTATTCACCAGAAGCAACGGTCGATAAACTCAAAGTTATTGAAAGCAGTGGTGACCATCTACTGTCGATTATCAACGACATTCTAGATATCTCTAAAATGGAAGCGGGTAAATTTGAAATCAACCCGCTGTTGATTGATGTGCACGCCATTTGTCGCGAAAGTTTAGATTTTGTGCAAGCAACCGCCATCAAAAAGAACCTGCGGATTACGTTCTTCCTTGATCCACAAGTAAAAGCTATTTATGCCGACCCGCTACGCCTCCGGCAATCGCTAATCAACCTGCTATCTAATGCTGTGAAGTTCACGCCAGAAAACGGGCAGGTTGGGCTCAATGTGCAGGCCGGTAATGAAGGCTATGCCAAGTTTATGGTGTGGGATACGGGGATTGGCATGCGTGAAGAAGATCAGGCGTCCTTATTCCAGCCGTTCCAACAGTTAGATGGTGGCTTAGCCAGACAATTTGAAGGAACTGGGCTTGGGCTAAGCCTTGTGAAGCACATGGTAGAAATGCATGACGGTAAGGTTTCCGTGATGAGTAAAGAAAGTGAAGGCAGTTGCTTCATTCTCGAACTCCCATGGCAATTTGGCTTAGAACTCCCAACCGAGGCTTCAGCGGCATTTGCAATGCAACGGCCAATGTTTACTGGGTTTGGTGGGAAGCAACGTGCATCTACAATTGAGCCGCCGCCAGAATACGCGCCACTCTCTATCCCACGTCCGCCAGAAGAAAAAGCGCCGCTGCTCTTGATTGTGGATGACAATGTATCTAACACAGACGTATTGTCTGAATTTGCAGAGCTTTGGGGCTATCGCTCCAAGACTGCCCAATCTGGCGAAGAGTGTTTGGCATATGCGGTTAGCATTCGCCCAAGTTTGATCATTTTGGATATTCAAATGCCGGGCATGGATGGCTTTGAAACAATGCAGCGCCTAAAACAAAATGGCGACACGCGCGGTATTCCAGTGATTTGTGTGACAGGGTTAGCGATGCAAGAAGACCGCGAACGCTGTTTGGCCGCCGGTGCACATGGCTACTTGACGAAGCCAATTGATATGAAAAGTCTGCAAGCACGCATTGCTGAAATCATTGGCCCACCACATCCTAGATTGAATTAGACTTGTTGCTATCAAGTGAACAAAAAAGCCGCAGTGCATCACACTGCGGCTTTTTTACTTAATGGTGCGCTGGGCTAGATTAAGGTTGCGATCTCTGCCAACGTTGAGACAGTATGCGTTGGCTGTGGTGCGCCAGAATGGACTTTGTTTGTAGGGTTGTACCAACAGGTGTCAATACCAGCATTTAGCCCGCCTTGAATATCAGAGCCTAGACTATCACCGATATAGAGAATAGCGTCTTTGGGCGGCCAATTAAGTTGCGCGAATGCGATATCAAAAATGGCTGGATCTGGCTTTGCAATGCCAACTTCATCAGAAACCACAATCGCCTCAAACATGCCTGCTAGGGCGGAGTTTTCAATACGGGCGCGTTGCACTTCTTTCAGGCCGTTTGTAACTGCGCCTAACGTTACGTTGCCGTGTAACGTTTGCATGAGGGCTAGTGCGCCATCTACTAGGGCGGTGCCTTGCGCTAAATACGCAAGATAGTTTTCACCGGCTGCTTCAGGGTCAAAGTCTAGGTTGGCTGCAATCCCAAAACGGCGGAAGCGCTCGGCCTTGATATCCGCTTGTGGTAGCGTTCCGGCTTCAAATTCTGCCCAAACCTGATGATTAACATTAGCGTACAGCCTCTGTAACTCTGGTTTGTAAGAAAAGCCTAGGGAACGAACAGTGTTTTCAAGAGCTGTGACCGCAGAAGCGTCAAAGTCGAAAAGTGTACGATCAAGGTCAAAGAGTAGGTGGGAGTATGTCACGAGTTTGTATGTTGTTATAAAGTATAGGATTCGCGGGGAATCCGATTGTATATCGAAGGGGTTGATGCCATAATTGCTCTACCCCACCATCCATGAATGGTTCAGATCGGTACAACGATAGACATAGGAGAAAGCGGTGTCAACATTAAACCAAACCAATAGACTAATTCGTCTTGTAATCGTAGCAGCCCTGATGGGTGTACTCGCATTACTTTCGCTAAATTTATTTAGCACGCGTGCGACGACCACAACAACCACAGTAGAAGATGAAGCATTTATTGCAAGGCAACTAGAAAATGCTGGCACAGCACGTGATGAAACCGTTGTGGTTTATAACTGGGCTGGTCATCCAGACCCGGGACTGCATATGTTTGCTGAAGGCGGTGGATTTGCGGTCTACGCTGGGCTACAGGCCGGTGCTGGAACTAAAATTGCGCACATTAGCGCAGAAGATGCAGCCAACTGCCGCGCAAAGGCTGAAGCGTGGGCAACCTGTGCAACGTATTCTAATGATCAAGGCTTGCAAACAGTCTTGTTTTCAAATGGATTGGGCGGCCTAATCGCCAAAGTCCGCGAAACGCCACCAGAAGGTCCCGCAACCGTTAGCGCTGAAATTATGTTTGAAGCGCACGAAAATGGTCTGATTACCATCAAAGGGACCGGCCAAGGCGGTGCAGCCTTCTTACTAACCCCTGGTGACAATCCACAAACGGTGGTGATTATTGCAAATGACGGCACTTGGCAAACCGATGTTGCGTTTGTGCAAGGCCAGCACGTTATCATGCTGCAAGATATGGACGCCGCCGGCAACCCAGTTGGGTTAGCAGCGCAAGTGGTTGTCAATATCGAATAATCACGTTGAATAAAAGTAGTTCGTAAAAACAGGCCCAATTTTGGGCCTGTTTTTTTGCCACATAGAAAAAACTTAAATACTATAAAAACGAAATAAAGTATGTCGCTCACGTAAGTCTAAGCGCTTACTGGGCTAGTAGCAGTATAGAACTTCCAGGTCTCTCAATTTAGGAAAAAAGAAAATGTTTACATTTACGCGAACACAACATCGTATTCAAGTTGCAATCTTAGCTATTATCTTGGTTGTATTGGCTTTGTTTACCTTCACATTTTTAGAAACACAAGCGTCTACGCAACTGGTAGACCCAGCCGTACGCATTACGCAAATTGAAAATGCAAAAGCTGCGGCCACTGCGGCAGTTGTTGTTGTCAATGAACATGGCGCAGCAGACCCGCACTACCATGTGTTTGCTGAAGCGAGCGGGTATGCAGTGTATGTTGGCTTAGAAAGTGGTGGCGGTCTGAAAATTGCGCACTTGAATGAAGCTGAATTTATTGCGTGTCGCCTAGTCACAGACATTAGCGCACCCTGTAAAACAGTGGAAAGCGACCAAGGATTTACCACCAAAATTTACTCAGACGGTGCGGGTGGCATGCGCATGGTAGTGACGCGCACCAGCGTGATTGCGTCCCCTGATAGCGGCTCAGAACATGGTGCTGCGGCCGTGGTGACTGCTGCTGAACACCAAGTGCGCCAAACGACAAATGCCGGTGCAGCAGTCGATGAATCGGTTGTGGTGCTGACGTGGGATGGCGTGGCACACCATGCGTTGCACGTCTTCAAAGAAGGCGGGATGTATGCTGTTTATGTAGGCGAAGGGGCTGGTCAGGGCCAAAAGATTGCGCAGATTACGCAAGCTGATGAGCAGGCTTGTCGGCCAAAGTTTGATCCTTCAGAATTGTGTAGCACCTATCAAAGTGACCGTGGCTTTGTAACGGCGATGTATCCAAATGCCAAAGGTGGCTTGGTTCTGAAAGTGAAAGAAGGCGTAATTGAAGAGGCCAATAAAACTACGGCCGCTACCGGGCTTACTACCGTCAATGCAGATATTACAATCACCAAAACAGAAGGTGGGTTGGTAACGATTAGCGGGACTGGGCAACCGGGCGCAGCCTTTTTACTAACACCGGGCAACAACCCCAATACAGTTGTGATCATCGGGCAAACGGGTGCTTGGCAATTGGATGTGGCTTTTGTGGCTGGCGATCATGTGATCAAATTGCAAGACATGGATGCGAATGGCGTTGCGATTGAACCCGGGGCATCTGTCACGATCACCATCGACTAAACCGTTTACAACGCTAGAAAATAAAACAGGCACCCGGCGGTGCCTGTTTTTTGTTAAGTTGTCAAAGCCATTGCCAATCAAATTTTGGCAGGATGGGCGCAATCTATTATTGCGTGGGCGGAGACACTGGGGGGAGGTCTCCCGTGCCGCGC
>JAHDBW010000479.1 GCA_020630175.1 Anaerolineales bacterium | reverse complement strand
TCTCTCGACTATCACATTATTCAGGCATCTACTTAAACATGTCCCCCCGTCAGCCTTGCAGGAGGGGCTGGGGGCGGTAGAAATCATTGCTACGCTCAAGACCCTGAATATGACCGACTAATTAATCTAACAACGCATCCAACGCCAACACGGCCTCAAGATACACCTGCGCCCCATTGAGGCAATCTGCTGGCGTTGTGTATTCTTCTTTTGAGTGGCTAATGCCAGCTTTGCTAGGCACAAAGAAAATGCCTTGCGGACACAAGCGACTCATATTCATCGCGTCGTGTCCGGCGCCGCTGGGCATGGTGAGCGTGGCTAAGCCTAGTTTTTTGCAGGCGGTGTGCAGCGCTTGTTGGATGACGGCATCGGTTTGCACAGGCGGCTTTTCCACAACTGCTTCAAAAGACGCACCGAGCTTGGCTGTTTCAATCTGCAAAACTTCCGCAACCTGATCTAACACGTTGGCGTCTAAGCCGCGCGTTTCCACAATCAGATCGACGCGTTCTGGGATCACGTTGGGCGCACCGGGATACACCGTGAAATCGCCAATGGTTGCCACAATCGCAAATTCATCGGTCAACTCCCGTACGGTGTTGATGAACGGCGCCGCTTTGACGAGTGCATCATCCCGACGATCCATGGGCGTGGTGCCCGCATGGTTGGCAACCCCGTAAACGGAAACGGCATAACGCCGAATGCCCACAAAGCCATCGACAATCGCAATCGGCAATTGTACGCTTTCTAAGCGGTCGCTTTGTTCAATGTGTAGCTCCAAAAACGCCGCGAGTTCGCCTTTGGCACGCTTGGCATCCAACATTGCTTCGGGCGCTAAGCCGGCCGCAGTGAGATGCTCCCGAACGGGTTTACCATCCCACGCTTTTTTGTCGAGCGTGGCCATGTTGAAGATGCCGGTCATCGCTTGACTGCCCGTGGTGCCACCGGCCATGGTGGCTTCTTCAGCGGCAAAATTGATGAGTTCAATCGGATGGCGTAACCGCACATTGGCTGCATGCAACGCTTCGACAACGGCCAGCGCGGCGACCATGCCTAGCGCGCCATCAAAGGCCCCACCGTAAGGCACGGTGTCTGTATGGGAGCCAATGCCAATAGCTGGTAGGTCTTCTTGTCCGGCATAAACGCCAATCGTATTCCCGGCTGCGTCTTGGCGCACCGCTAAGCCGAGGTCAGTCATGCGGGTGGTTAGCCAGCGGCGGGCGGCCATATCAACGTCAGAATACCCCACGCGATGGACAGCGCCATCGGCTTGTAGCCCGAATTGGCGTAAGGTTTCAAAGTCTTGTTGGAATGCAGTGACGTTTAGTGTAGGCGTAAGCATCGTAAATGGATAGCGTAATTGCAGCGCAAATGCGCCAATGTTCATATAATTGTGCCATCAAAAGCGACACACGGGTAACTTTATCATTATCACAGCCCGCCCAATTGGGCTTAGCCTTTATTCATTTACAGACCTCACGCCAGATCTTAGTACAAGCGAAAAAATTAGCCTAACTCAGAGGGTTCAAAATCTGGAAGATTGCACGCGCACGGCAAGTCCGGGTTAGCTCGGCTATAATCAACGCTAATCTAACCTGCTTA
>JAHDBW010000128.1 GCA_020630175.1 Anaerolineales bacterium | reverse complement strand
GCTGGGAAACCAGGATTCGAACCTGGGCCGACGGAACCAGAACCCGCTGTTCTACCCCTAAACTATTTCCCAAAATAGCGCCAGAATCGTATCATACCGAATTAATAAAAACTAGATTTTTCCTTTGTATCGCAATCTTTAAACAGCATTTAAATTAAGATGAGTCAAAAGTTTGTGTAATTACATTAATAACCCAATCTATAGCAGGGCCCTAAATTTCTACTAATGCTGATAGCCTATGGGGTTCCCAGGGCATTTGTTTACAACAAAAAAGTGATAGACAGTGAATGAATAGGATATAAAGCAATGTCCTGAGTCTGGATTCCGAGGATAAAACTTAATAATTAGTCGTTTTTCTCAAACAAACCTAAATCTAACAGAGCGCCGTCAGGGCTAACCTTTAATCTGAGATTGAATCTTTTTCTTTCAATTATTAGAGGTAACTATGACAACACCCCAACGCAGTTTGGTTTCTAAAAAAATCGTTATGCGCTTTATGGCCATGTTGATGTTGATGCTTCCCTTGATGGCAACCAACCAACATGGGCAACGCGTATTGGCCGCAGTCAATACACTTACTGTCAATGTCTTTCAAGACTTAGACGTTGACTCCACTTACGACGGCGGCGAAAGCGGCGTTGATGGTGTGACAGTCAACTTGTTTGACTCAGACGACCCAACAGCCACGGCTTGTGCAACGGCCGTAACTGCCGGTGGGGGGATTGCTACATTTGATAGTGCAGCAACTACTGGTTGTGCTGGCGACTTACTTCGGATGGAAGTAGACACCACAACATACCCAGTTGGCATGCAGGTTGGGCCTGTCAATCAGATTAATGATGACAGCGACGCTAACACGCCAAGCTATGCAGACGCTGCAACAGACGCCAGCGCTGCGGTGCAACTTGTTGACTTAAGCGCGGCTGCTGTCACGCTCAACATTGGCGCAGTAGACCCAACAACTTACACCTGTGATGCTTCTAACGCGTACGCAATGACCACCTGTTTTGTAAACGGTGATGCCACGCACCCAGACGCTACAGATCGCCTAAAAGCGATGGACACGCTTGTAGGCTTTCCTTATACAGCCCAAGGGAGTGCCTTTGAAGTTTCACAAGGGGGCACCGAATGGACCGTTGCTAACGGTAATGTTGTAGAGCCAGATCACTTAGCCACCCAAGAACAAACGGGTGCTATCTGGGGTCTTGCTTGGTCGCAACAATATGAAGTGGTTTATACCAGTGCCTTCTTGAAACGGCACATCGGCATGGGGCCACTTGGCCCAGGCGGTATCTACTCTGTTGACTTCAGCACGGGCGTGCCAATGGCCGGTAACTTTATGGATATCGCAGACCCAGCGGGATTGAATATTGATGTTGGCCAAGGCGTTATTCCAAGCAATGCAGATCGGGGCCTCGCGTATGACACGCCAGACCCATCCCATGATGTTGATGTATACGAATACATCTTCCGCGCCAGCCTTGGTGATATTGACCTTGTTACAGATGAAGCGCTTGATCCAAACGTAGACGGCTGGATTGACCGTGAAATGATCCTTGTGGTCAACCTCTTTGAACGTGACGTACTCTTCATTGATACCCAAACGCAAGAGTTGGTCATGACGTATGACATTCCAGCACCAGGCTCCGCTGGCGTGCTAGACCAAGACGCTGCTGCAACGGCTGCTTGTACAGATGGTGAACACCGCCCATTTGCTGTGGACTATAACGACGGCAAAATGTACATTGGGATGATCTGTGATGGCTCCACCTTAGCTGATCTAGACACCGTTCAACCGAATGCTGCGCTAGAAGTTATTGTGTATGAATATGACCTAACCGTTGATCTCGGCGCTGCTACCATTCCAGGGGCACCAACTGTTGATCCGGTTCAAGTTTTGCGTGAGCCACTTACCTACCGGAAAGGTGCCGCGCTCTCAGGCAACTGTTACACCGATAACTATTGGATGCCTTGGCGCAGCACTGCACTGCCATCGCACCAACCAAGTTCAACACGCTCATGTTGGGCAACGCCAATCTTGGTCGATATCGACTTTGCAGATGGCGGCAACATGGTTTTGGCCTTCTCTGACCGCTCTAGCCACCAATGGGGCTGGCGCAACTACGGTCTTGATGAAAGCAACACCAGCTCACTGTATTACAACGACACCAGTGGTGACTTGCTACTGGCTTGTCCAGATGTAGATGGAAACTGGGCACTAGAAAGCGGCGCTGTTTGTGGCGTTGGTGCTAATCAAGTTAGCGCACCAGCCGGTGCAACAACAAATGAAGGCCCTGGCGGCGGTGAGTTCTTCTACGCTGATACTTGGGGCTCTACCCACTTAGAAACCGCAAATGCTGGTGTAGCTGTGCTGCCGGGCAGCGGTGAAATTATTGCTGCCGGGATGGACCCTTACGGCAACCTTGTGCACACGGCTGGTGGTATCAACTGGCACAGCACAACAGACGGTGTGCCACGCACGCCAGGCTATATGCTTTACGCTTCACCGGGCTCTAGTGCAGACGGTGATGAAGCCGATATGGCCGGGACCCAAGGGAAATCTGGTGGTCTTGGTGATGTGGACTTGATGTGTCCGCAAATGCCAATTCAAATTGGTGACTATGTTTGGTTCGATGCTGATAAAGACGGCATCCAAGACCCAGACGAATTACCATTAGCTGGTGTGACGGTCTATTTGCGCTTGGCCTCTGGCGCAACAATCTCAACCACCACCGATGCTTTCGGTCGCTATTACTTTGATGCAAGCCGCAATCAAGACTATGTGCTGGCGTTTGACGCATCAACCACCACAACCACGCTGCCTGCCGGTGTTTTTGTAGAAGACTTTGTGCCAACCGCAGCTAACAGCGCGGGTAGCACAGACGGCAACGACAGCGACTTAGTCGGCACCATTGATATCAACGGCAAAACATTGCCAAAGGTTGACTACACTTCACCAATTAGCGGTGCAAGTGACCACACCATTGATGCTGGCTTCCACGTTGGCACTTATGACTTGGCACTTGTCAAAGTTATCTCTGGTGAAACGCCAAAAACAGTTGACGGCATTGTCACCTACCAAATCAGCGTGATGAACCAAGGCGAACTGCCAAGCCGTGAATTCACCGTTGTAGACACCTTGCCAGCGGGCTTGATCTACGTTGCAAACTCAGCGACCAACGCTGCTGACGCCACAACCGGTGTTGACATCGCAGTTGACGCCGCCGCCGCAACAACTGATCCAGCCGCACCGGGCACTGTCACATGGACACTTGGTGCAACCCATAGCTTGGAAGCTGGGGAAAGCCTCACGCTTGAAATCCAAGCCCAATTGAAAGACCTAAGCTACGTGACCTATCGGAACGAAGCTGAAATTGCAACCGATACTGGCGACGATATCGACAGTTTCCCAGACACCAACACCGCCAATGATAATGATAACGATCAGGACGGCGGCAATGATGGCGAAGAAACCCGCGACTATACTGACCTAGCCGACGTTGCCAACACAGATACCAACGCAGACGATGAAGATGATCATGATCCAGCGGAATTTATTGCGCAGATCTTTGACCTTGCGTTAGACAAAGTTCTCACCACCGCAACCACCGTTGCACCGGGTGATACCGCAATCTTCACCATTACTGTGTACAACCAAGGCGATACCGACGCGTACGATATTGACGTGCAGGATTACATCCCAGCCAACCTAACGTATAGCGCAACCGGTTCAACTGCCACTGGCGACTTAACCACTGATGCCACCGCAACCGTTGGCTTCACCAATAATGGTGACGGCACCTTTACCATCGACGAACTTGCGCAAGATGATCAAGTTAGCTTTGACATTGCGCTGACCGTTGCCGCCGACTTCCAAGGCACAACGCTCACCAACTGGGCAGAAATTTCAGACGCCTCAGATACAGATGGTGGCCCAACAACGCTCGACATCGACAGCACGCCAGATGGTGATAACTTCAACCAAGCCGGCGAAACCAACGACCTCGACGATGATAACGTGGTTGACGAAGATGGTAAAAACGGCGGCGACGAAGATGATCACGATCCAGCCCCGCTGACCGTGACCCAAACCTTTGACCTTGCGCTGACCAAAGTCTTGACCAGCACCGCGCCATTTGCTCCGGGCGATGCCGTGATCTTTACGATCAACGTCATCAACCAAGGCACCTTGGACGCGTACGACATCGACATCGCAGACTACATTCCAACTGGCATGAGCTACAGCGCTGCTGGGTCAACCGCCACGGGCGACCTGACCACCACTAACGCTGCAACCGTTGGCTTCACCAATAACGCCGATGGCAGCTTCACCATTGCCGAACTGGCAAAGGGCGATGACGTTAGCTTCAATATTGAACTAAGCATTGCCACTGACTTTGTTGGCACAAGCCTGACCAACTGGGCAGAAATTAGTGATGCCGCAGCAACGCCAGACGGCCCAACTGCAACAGATGTTGACAGCACGCCAGATGACGAAAACTTCAACCAAGACGGTGAAACCGACGACCTCGACGACGATAACGTGGTTGATGAAGACGGCAAAAACGGCGGCGATGAAGATGACCATGACCCAGCCCGGATTACAGTATCGCGCTTTGACCTTGCCTTAGACAAAGTTCTAGCGACCACTGGCACCGTGATGCAGGGTGAAACAGTGACCTTCACGGTTACTGTTTATAACCAAGGCGATGTACACGCTTACGACGTTGACGTCCAAGACTACATCCCAACCGACATGACCTATAGCGTTGCTGGTTCTACCGCAACGGGCACGGTTGCTAGCGCAAATGCGGTAGACACCGGCTTTACCAATAACGATGACGGCACCTTCACCATTGATGAATTGGCAGTAGGCGATAGCCTCAGCTTTGACATCGCAATGACGATTGATCCTGACTTCCAAGGCACGCAAATTGTGAACTGGGCTGAAATCAGCGATGCTTCAGACGCCGACGGTGGCCCGACCCGCATCGATATTGACAGCACGCCAGACGCCGACAACTTCAATCAAGACGGCGAAACCAACGACCTCGACGACGACAACGTGGTTGACGAAGATGGTAAAAGCGGCGGCGATGAAGATGATCACGATCCGGCACCAGTGACGGTAACGCAAATCTTTGACCTTGCGCTAACCAAAGTGCTCAAGAGCGAAGGGCCATTTAGCCCAGGGAATGACGTGACCTACACGATCAACGTGATCAACCAAGGCACGCTTAACGCCTACGATATTGATATTGCCGACTTTATTCCAGCAGGGATGACGTATGCCAACGCTGGTGAAGTTGAAAACTGGGCCCTGACCAGCGCGAACGGCGCAACGGTCAACCTTGTAAAGCAGGGCGATGGCACCTTCAGCCTAGACAGCTTGCTGCATCACGATGATGTGAGCTTTGACATTGCGTTGACCATCAACCAAGACTTTGGCGGCAGCACGCTCACCAACTGGGCCGAAATTAGCGATGCGAGTGAAACCCCAGGTGGGCCAACTGCAACCGATATCGACAGCACGCCAGACGCTGAAAACTTCAACCAAGACGGTGAAACCGACGACTTAGACGACGACAACGTTGTTGATGAAGACGGTAAAAACGGCGGCGATGAAGATGATCATGACCCAGCGATTATTGAAGTAACCCGCTTTGATCTGGCGCTGAAGAAGACGCTTGTGACCGAAGGCCAAATCAGCCGCGGTGACGCAGTGACCTTCGCGATTACCATTTATAACCAAGGTGACGTAGACGCCTTTGACATCACCACCGTGGACTACGTGCCAGCGGGCATGACCTTCACCAGCTCAAATGCAGCGGATGTGGTGACCACTGAAAACGACGCAGCAGTTGTTGTCACAGACAACGCAGATAGCACCTTCGGCATCGATACGCTGGCCGTAGGCGAT
Source organism: Anaerolineales bacterium (assembly GCA_020630175.1). Classification (GTDB taxonomy): domain Bacteria; phylum Chloroflexota; class Anaerolineae; order Anaerolineales; family UBA6668; genus JAHDIM01. The sequence continues at coordinate 4,179 of JAHDBW010000128.1, read as the reverse complement.
AACGTAACCTTTGAAATCACGTTGACCCTTGACCCTTCATTTGAAGGCACATTGGTGGTCAACTGGGCTGAAATCTCAGGCGGTAGTGACGAACCGGGTGGCGAGCCACGCACCGACATCGACAGCACGCCAGACGATGACAACTTCAACCAACCAGAAGAAACCGACGACCTTGATGACGATGACGTAATCGACGAAGACGGCAAAAACGGTGGCGATGAAGATGATCACGATCCAGCCCCTGTGACAGTAACACCACTGTACAGCTTGGGGAACCAAGTCTGGGAAGACACCAACGAAGACGGCCTGATTGATGACGGCGAGCCATTGCTCGAAGGCATCTGGGTTGAGCTTTGGCAAGACGCTGATGGCGACGGTATTGCCGATGACATCAACGCCGACGGTGTCATTGATGACAGCGACATGCTGGCGATGGATACCACCGACGCCGACGGCTTGTACCTGTTCGAAGACCTGCTTGCTGGCACTTACCTTGTCTCAATCCCGGCGGTTGAATGGGTAGATGCAGACGGTGAGCCGGGGCCACTTGCGGGCTTGGTTTCAACCCCAGGTGACGATCAAAGTGACACTGACAATAACGACAACGGCATTGATCCAGCCAACCCAGGCGATGACGTTTGGTCTGGCCCAGTGATCCTTGGCGATGGCGAACCAAACGGTGAAAATCCAGACAACGATCTGATTACACCAGACAATGACGAAAACCTAACCGTAGACTTTGGGTTTATTCCAACCTACAGCCTCGGTAACCAAGTTTGGCTAGACAGCAACGACAATGGCCTAATTGACGCAGATGAAGACCTGCTAGAAGGCATTTGGGTTGAACTCTGGCAAGACGCTGACCAAAACGGTCAGCCAGATGACCTGAACAACGATGGTGTGATTGATGACAGCGACATGCTGGCCATGGACACCACCGACGCCGACGGCTTGTACCTGTTTGATTACCTGCCAAAAGGGAGCTACGTTGTGAGCATCCCGGCTGTTGAATGGGTAGAAGCAGATGGTTCTGCTGGGCCGCTAGCTGGGCACCGCTCATCAACTGGCGCATTGAATGATGACGCAGATAACAACGATAACGGGATTGACCCAGCCAACATTGGTGAGGACGTGTTCTCAGCATCAATCGCACTTGGCGATGGCGAACCAACGCTGGAAAATCCAGACAACGACGCTATTACCCGTGACGAAAATGAAAACCTAACCGTTGACTTTGGCTTTGTGCCAGTCTACAGCTTGGGGAACCAAGTTTGGGAAGACAGCAACAATAACGGCATCATCGATGAAGGTGAACCGTTGCTAGAAAATATCTGGGTTGAGCTCTGGCAAGACGCAGATGGGGATGGCGTGGCTGATGACCTAAACGCAGATGGCGTAATTGATGACGCCGACATGCTAGCCATGGACACCACCGATGAGAACGGGTTCTACTTGTTCGACGAACTGGACGCGGGCCAATACTTGGTCTCAATCCCAGCAGTAGAGTGGGTCGATGCGGACGGCAACCCAGGTCCATTGGATGGGTACAGTTCATCTACTGGTGACGAGCAACAAACGCTTGACGGCAACGACAACGGGATTGACCCAGCCAACCACGGCGAAGACGTCTGGTCTGGCACGGTAATCCTTGGCAACAATGAACCGTTAGGTGAAGACCCAAGCAATGACAACATCACGCCAGACGCACAGTCTGACCTGACCATTGACTTTGGCTTCTACTACAACTTTGACTTGGCGCTGAAGAAACAGCTCATCACCGAAGCCGATATCATCGAACCGGGTGATGACATTACCTATCGCATTACGATCTACAACCAAGGGGAAGTAGACGCCTTTGCCATCGACGTGATGGACCATAGCCCAGCTGAACTGATCTATAAGAGCAGTAACGCCGCTGCTGTAACCACGACTGAAGCCGGTGCGGCAGTGGTGCTCACAGACAATGGCACGAATGCTGATGGCCTGATGAGCTTCACCATTGATACGCTAGCCGCTGGCGATAGCGTGGCAATTGACGTGACCTTCAACATTGACTTTGAATTTGAAGGCGACAGCATTGTCAACCTAGCTGAAATTACAGACGCTGATGACGACGAAGATCCAGACAACGATCCACCAGTTGACATTGACAGCGTGCCAGACACCGATCCAGACAACGACGGTGATCCGAAAGATGACGAAACTGACGAAAACGGCAAAGACGGTGGTGACGAAGATGATCACGACCCAGAAGAAGTGCCGCTGCGTATTCCATTGTTTGACCTTGCGTTAGACAAGAAGCTAACCCCAGGCCAAAGCAACTTTGTGCCCGGTGGCGAAGTACAGTTCGACATCACCATTTACAACCAAGGTCAGAAAGATGCCTTCCGCATTGGCGTGACCGACCATCCGCCAGCCGGGTTGACGTACAAAAGTAGCAACGCTGCTGCCGTCACCACGACTGAAGATGGCAATGCGGTTGCGATTACAGACGATGGCAACAACAGCTTCACTATTGATGCGTTGCAAGTCAATGATGCAGTGACAATTACAGTCACGATGACCATTGGCGACAACGTGACCGGTGAACTGGTCAACTTGGCTGAAATTGATGAAGCCGATGACGACGATAATCCAGACGACGCGCCACCAGTGGACGTTGACAGCACGCCAGATGGTGACCCGAACAACGACGGCGATCCAAAAGACGACGTGATTGACGAAAACGGCAAAGACGGCGGCGACGAAGATGACCACGATCCAGCTGTGATCTCAGTGATCCCGTTGGCCGAAATTGGCGACACCGTTTGGTACGACAACAACTATGACGGCCTGCAAACCGCTGGTGAGCCGGGCGTAGAAGGCGTTACGGTCAACCTGTATGACGAAGACGACAAGCTAGTTGGCACGACCAAAACCGATGCAAACGGCAAGTACATCTTCACCGACCTGATCCCTGGGGTGTACTCAATTGAGTTTGACATCAACACCTTGCCAGCTAACTTTGTGCCAACGAGCCATAACAGCGGCTCAGACGATGCGGCAGATAGTGACGGCGACCCGAACACCGGTAAGACCATCCGCACCACGCTAGACGCGGGTGAAAGCGATATGACCTGGGACTTTGGGATTTACCAACCAGCTGGGCTAGGTGACTATGTCTGGTTTGACTTGGACGCTGACGGTATTCAAGATGATGGCGAAACGCCAATTGAAAACGTAACCGTGCGCTTGCTAGACCCAAGTGGCAGCGTGTTGGGCACCACCGTGACCAATGCTGAAGGCTACTATGAGTTCCGTGGCCTGCGACCGGGCGACTACGTGGTTGAGTTTGTGCCACCAGCGGGCTTTGGCTTCACCATGCATCACGAAGGGCTAGACACCGCCAAAGATAGTGACGCAGACCGCGCAACTGGGCGTTCTGAAGTTGTAAACCTGAGCGCAGGTGAATTTGACCCAACTATTGATGCGGGGCTAGCAAGTGGTAGCGTATTGGCAGCGATTGAAGAAGCAATTGCCGCCCGGACCGCGCCACCAACGCCAACCCCAACGCCGGTGCCTGCACCAACGGCGACGCCAGTGCCATTCCAAGCACAAGCGCAGTCGCTGACCGCACCAGCCATTACAAAAGTGGGCGACCGCTCAGTGGCAACCATTGGCGACGTGGTGACCTACACCATCAACGCGACGAACACCAACAACGCTGTGCTCACCGGCGCGGTTGTGACCGATGTGTTGGACTCACGCCTTGATTATGTGAGTGCCACCGCAAGCCGTGGCAACGTGGGCTACGATGCATCAACCCGCACCGTGCGCATTGACTTGGGCGACATGGCTGCAGGCGAAACCATCGCCATCACGCTGACCGTGCGCATCAACAACACCGCCGCTGCGCCAGACCGCATCGACAACGTTGCAGACGTGATTGCCAGTAATGCCGCTGGGGCGCGCTCTACGCCAGCCAGCGTACAACTGATCCCGAACCAAATCCCGACCACGGGGTTGTACGGGGCGGAACCTGGCGCTTACGCCGCATACGCAGTAGTGTTCGCCTTACTCTTGGCAAACCTAGCGACGGTAATTGTGAAACGCAAAGAAGAATTGGCTGGCTAATGGTTAGCTAGTTTGCAGTAAAGGAAAAGGCGCAGTCTATGGAAGTAGGCTGCGCCTTTTTTGATT
>JAHDBW010000478.1 GCA_020630175.1 Anaerolineales bacterium | reverse complement strand
GCGGCGCGGCTGCGGGCCACAAAACTTGGGAATGCCGGACGGCCAGACGGTTGGCCGGTGGGATTCCAGCGCAGGTCAAAGCTCCAACGAATTTGATCGGTTTTGTTGTTGAGCGCGGCGTGCTCTGTAAGTTGATGGAACAAAATCACCCCGCCTTTTTTGATGGGCAGTTTGACCGCTTCCCGCGTGTTGAGTAGCTTGCCCGGAATGTAGTTTTCGGCAGCGATGCCGTCGCCGGGGCAGTGGATGGTCATGCCGCCTTTTTTATGCGACCCTGGGATGGCAATCAGGCAGCCCATGTCTTCTGTGGCATCGGTGATGGCGCACCAAGTGGTGATCACTTGCGTGTCGTTGGCTTCATCTAACAACGCGCCGTGGTCTTGGTGCCAGGTAGTGGTGCCCACGTAGGAATTTTTACCCGCCAATTCTGGCAACGCCTTGCGCGGCGGCTTGATGCGCACGTGCTGCACCGGATTACTGGTAATCTCTGGCCCCAGCACCGCTTCGACCACATCTAACAATTTAGGATGGGTGAGCAGATCAAACACGGCCGGACCGGCGTGCATGGTGGCATCTGCGGGAAAGTCATTGGCGAGCGGTAAGGTGATATCGATTTGGTCGAAGAAATTATCTTCAGTGTGTAACAGGCGGAGGTATTTTTCACCAAACGGCAGGTCGTGGAAATCTGCTTCAAGCACGCCGTCGCGCACTTTTTGCGCGCCAATTTGCCCTAGCAGGGTGGAATATTCAGCAGTAATCGCATCGATCGTGGCTTGATCGAGCACGTCTTCAATGACTAGATAGCCATTCTCTTCAAAAAATGTCAATTGCGCAGTCGTTAGCCCTGAGTTCATTTGTCTTTTACTCCTTTATGAAATGCGCGGGATATTCAATTGTTTTGATTGTGTACGTGCTGGGCGCATAGTGTAACGCTCCAACGGAGAGGGTGCCGCTAGTGAAAACGGCCGTATTCGTATTGTAGAACGGGGTCTTTTACTGTGCAACGGCAGTGAACAAATTGTGGCGATTCTTCTCCCTGCGTAGCCCGGCTTCCAAACAAAGGTGCGCGCCGCTTTTATAATGATCGTATGCGTTTACCTTGGGTTGTTCTTCTAAGTCTTAGCGTGGGGCTAGCCGCCTGCGCCCCGCAAACACCGCCTATTCCAGCGCCTGCCGCTGGTGAGCAGCTGCCGCCCACGCCCGTGCCAGTTGCGTTTGATCTGGATGCCGTGCCCGCCATCGACCGCACCTTGCATAGCGTGCCGCTGGCCGAAATCCGCTTTGACACCTTTCGCGGCACGTTCATCCCCCTATCTGAAGCGGATGAACGCCTGATCCGTGAACTGCGCGATGTGATCCCGCCGCTGTATGCGCCAACGTTTGAAACGGCCTCGCAGGCTGAAGTCTGGATGTCTGATAGTGATTTTGTGGTGGGCTATGCGGCTGGCGATGAAGCCTACGCCTACCCCTTCAAGATTATGAACTTCCATGAGATGGCGGCCCACACGGTAGACGGCCGGCCGATCTTGGCCACGTATTGACCATTGTGCAGAAGCGGCATCGTGTATGCCGCAGACGTAGACGGACGTAAGCTCAACTTTGGCAACACCAGCGCC
>JAHDBW010000477.1 GCA_020630175.1 Anaerolineales bacterium | reverse complement strand
ATGGCTTGGCCTTCAGCGGCCAAGGCAGCGCTTATTTCTTGTTTTGTGTAAGGTGAATTGAGGGTTAACATACAAGCAGTAACCCGCAACTCGGCTTATTGTTGCGGGAGTAGTGCCTGAAACGCAGCATCGTCAAACGTTGCCAAAATCAACTCTACGTCTGGCCCCGGTGAGCGGTCTCGTTTTAGTGGGGCGATGATGTCTGCGTAATACGTGCGGATTTTTTCCACGTCTGCGCCAGCCTGCACGCCCCGTTGAGAAAGTGCCGTCAATGCACCCAGCATTTCGTAAGCCAAGATCATTTTGGTCAAGGCGGTCATGTCTTTGAGCCGAGCAATGGTGGGGATGGCCAGCGACATATAGTCTTCTTGCCCCGCCGAACTTTCATCGGTATATAAAGAAACAGGTGCAGCTAACTGTTTGAGGCGCGCGGCAATGCCTAGCGCGGCTTTGTGCGCCACAACTAAGCCTGCATCCAACCCCGGCCGCGCGGCTAACTGTGGATTTAGACCGGTATTGATTGGCATCAACAAGCGATGCAAGCGTCGCACACTCAGCGAGCCCACATGTGCTAGCGCGATGGCGATTTGCTCAGCCTGATTGACCAAGTGTTGGTTGTGAAATAACCCCACAGACAAAAAGCGTCCGGCATCCGCATCCATCCATGGATTGTCGCTGAAGCAGTGCATGGCGTTTTCAATTTGTTGCTGCCAAGTAGTGAGGGCGTCTGCTAGTGCGCCGTGCACCTGCGGAATGACGCGGTAAGAAATGCCAGACTGTAATTTGACCGGCGTAATCTGGCTGCCAGCAAAGTAGGGCTGCAACTGCTTGATGATGGTTGCCACACCGGCGTCTTGCACCACGTTGAGTAAGGCCAGCTCAGCCGAATCTTTTGGCGCGGCGACGCCTTCTGAGGCGGTTGCCGCAACTGTGGTCGCCAACTGCAACGTTTGGCTAACGCGGCGATGCATGTCTAAGGCATACGCAGGCGCGGCAGAAATGCCGTTCAGTAAGGCGAGCCCTTCTTTTTTACCAAGCTGCATTGGGGCAGCGTTACGCTGTGCCAATGCCTCTGCTGCGGGTTGACGCGTCCCGTCTTCTGCTAGCACGTATCCTTCGCCAATAACTGTTTGGAAGCAATGCGTGTGTGCCGTGGCATCTGCGCCCATGCCGTGCCCAAACGATGGCACCCACGGCGTGAAGCCATCATTCAAGCGATCAACTAAGAATTGACATAGCTCGGGGCTAACGCCATCCGCACCGCTCAAAAAATTGAACAGCTTACACAGCATGATGGCGCGCACAATCGGCTTTGCCAACGGGTCGCCAATGGCGGCTGCGCGGGCCCGCAAAATGTTATGCGGTAGGTCGGCGCGTTCTTCTTCTGTCAGATCAATATTGACAAGATTGCCCAGCCCTGTAGTGACGCCATAGCATGGAATGCCCGCATCAATCAACGCTTGGAAGCGTTTGCGGCCCTGTGCAACAGTCTCTAAAAGGGCTGGCGCGATTTGAATCGGCGCGTTGTCATAAGCCACCGCTTGCACGGTCTGCCAGTTGATGTCAGTAGGTGAAGTGAGTGTGATCATTCTAATGCGTAAAAGGTAATGCGTATTTTGGTCT
>JAHDBW010000476.1 GCA_020630175.1 Anaerolineales bacterium | reverse complement strand
AGCCTCAGGCGGCCTACCCGTGAATATCCGTCATATTCCACGCTTTTAGCAGCAGGGGCAGAACGATATTGAAATCCTCTACGCCCACTTTTTCAGTCCAGTCGTTATAGCTTTTGATCAGCTGCATCGCTTGCGGCTGCATTTTGTGGATCAGGTTATGCAACTCCGTGCGATCTTCATCCATGTCGTACAGTTCCCACGGTTGATTGAACTGCCGTACCAGCTTGATGTTGCCAATGCGGATGGCCGCATTGCCTTCATGCTCCCAGTAAATGGGCTGTTCACGCTCCCAGTCGGCACCTTCAAATAAGCTTAATAGCGATTCGCCCGCAACTGGCTGAATGGCCTGTCCGTTGTACTCAGAGGGGTAAGCCACGCCCGCTGCCTCAAGAATTGTGGGCAACACATCCACCACGTGGCAGGCCGCATGCTGCACGTGTTTCGCTTTGATACGCGCTGGCCAATGCACCACCATCGGTGTGGAAATGCCGCCTTCATGCGTCCAGTGTTTGAACAAGCGAAACGGCGCATTAGACACGTTGGCCCACGGCAGGTCGTAGCTTTGATAGGTCAGCGCATCACCCGGTGTGATGTGCGGTTTATTGCCCATGTTGATTTTGCGCCCATCCACAGTGGTGTCAGGATAGAACTTGGCCCAGCCGTCTTCGGCCATGAACTCAGCACAGCCGCCGTTATCAGACAAGAACATAATCAGCGTGTTTTCATACGTGCCGTTAGCCTTGAGCGACTCGATCAAACGCCCCATGGACTGATCCACACGGTCAATCATCGCGGCGTAGGCGGCCATCTTGCTGGCTTCCCACGCTTGATGGTCAGCATCAATCCACGCTGGGGCCGACCCGTCACGGGCGCTGATGTCCCAATTGCGTTTGAGCACGCGCTTGCCGTTCATTTCTTCATGCCGATTGGTGCGCGTTTCGTCCCAGCCGTTGCGGTAGACGCCATCGTACTTAGCAATGTCTTCCGGTAAGGCGTGCAGCGGCCAGTGCGGGGCGGGATGCGACAGATATAAGAAGAACGGATCGTCAGCGGCCACGCTGGCATCGATCATGTCGATAGCTTTGTCTGTGAGCGCGTCGGTGATGTAGAAGTCGTCGTCAAACTCGGTGACGGGCACGCCATCATCGGTGAGTAGGTGCGGCGTAAAGAAATGGGTCACGCCGTCAAAGAAGCCGTAGAAATGGTCAAAGCCGCGCTGTTGTGGCGTGGGATGTTCTGGCTGACCGCATTGCGAAAACATCTCGCGGCTGGTGTCTAGATCGCCACCGACGTGCCATTTACCAGCCATCAATGTGCGGTAGCCTGCGCCTTTCAAGGCCTCGGCAATGGTGATGGTGTCTTTCCGTAAATACCCTTGATAGGCGGGCGAAATGCCCAAGTTGGTGCACATTTGCCCAATCCCAGCGGCATGCGGATATTGCCCCGTGAGCATCGACGCACGGGTTGGGCAACAGCGGGCGCAGTTATACATTGCCGATAGCAGCGTGCCGTTTTCTGCCATTTGATCAAGCGTGGGCGTTTTGATTTCTGACCCCATCAGGCCAAGGTCAGCAAAGCCCATGTCATCAACAAGAACGAGAATGATATTTGGTTTTGTCATAG
>JAHDBW010000127.1 GCA_020630175.1 Anaerolineales bacterium | reverse complement strand
TGAATGCGCTTTCAAGAATGAATTTCTTGTTGTTGTAACTATTTGCCGCATTTTAGATAAGGAGAACTACAAATGAAAAAGCGATACCGATTAATCTTGTCGCTCATGGCCATCTTTATGGTGACCGTTGCTGCCTGTGGTGGAACTGAACCTGCCGCCCCAGCTGAGCCAGACGCTGCTGTTGAAGAAGCCGCTGAAGAGGTGGTTGAGGAAGCAGCTGAAGAAGTTGCCGAAGAAGCAGTCGAAGAAGATGCTGCTGAGGAAATGGAAGAAGACGCCGCTGAAGAAGAAATGGCCGAAGAAGCTGTGGAAGAAGCAGCTGAAGAAGCAACCGGCGAACGCACGCAAGTGCGCTGGTTTGTTGGCCTTGGGGCTGGTTCAGACCAACCAATGTTTGAACCACAAGAACAAGTGGTAGCAGACTTCAACGCTAGTCAAGATGAAATTGAACTGGTCTTGGAAATTGTTGACGCAGATCAAGCCTACACAACCTTGGCGACCCAAATTGCAGCGGGCAATGCCCCAGACATTGTTGGCCCAGTTGGTATCCGTGGCCGTGACTTCTTCCGTGGCGCATGGATGGACTTGGACCCATATATCCAAGGCGAAAGCTATGACTTAAGTGACTTCGATCCAAACTTGGTGCAGTTCTATGTAGACCAAGCCGAAGGTCAACTTGGCTTGCCATTTGCAATCTTCCCGTCTTACTTGTCTTACAACATTGAACTGTTTGACGAAGCAGGCATCCCATATCCGCCTGCTGAATATGGCGCGCCTTACACCAACATTGACGGTGAAGAAGTGGCTTGGGACATCGCCGCGATGCGTGATGTTGCGTTGCTACTAACAGTAGACGCAAACGGTAACGATGCAACCAGCGCCGACTTTGACGCAGAAAACATTGTGCAGTTCGGTTACTACGAACAATGGACAGACTTCCGTGGGGCGGCAACCTTGTTTGGTGCTGGCTCACTTGTTGCTGACGATGGCACTGCCCAAGTTCCAGACCACTGGCGTGATGCTGCGAACTGGTTCTATGACGGCATGTGGAACGATGTGTTCTATCCAAATGGCGCTTACGATGCGAGTGATGTGATCGCTGGCAACGGCTTTGAAGCTGGTAACGTGGCCATGTCACACACGCACTTGTGGTACTACGGCTGCTGTGTTGGCAACATTGGTTTTGACTATAACTTTGCAGCAATGCCTGCAAATGCAAGTGGTCAAGCAACCGCTAAGATGCATGCCGATACATTCGGTATCTTGAAAGATGCCTCTAACCCAGACGGCGCATGGGAAGTACTCAAATTCTTCCTTGGCGACAATGCCGAAACCATGACCACGATGTACGGTGGGATGCCAGCGCGTTTGAGCCTGCAAGACACCTACTTTGAAACCTTCGCTGGAACCGTTCCAAGTGGTGACAGCGTAGATTGGCAAGTTGTTGTGGACTCAATGGGCTTTGCTGATAACCCCAACCATGAAGCCTACATGCCAAGCCCACAAGAAGCGAATGATCGCTACAACGAATTCTGGTCAAAGCTTGCGCAAGAACCAGGCTTAGACGTTGATGCTGAAATTGATACGCTCGTAGCAGATCTACAAGCAATTTATGATGCTGCGGGTGCGCCTGCAGAAGACGCCGCTGCTGAAGAAGCGGAAGAAGAAACCGCTGAAGCAGCACCAGCTTTTGTCTCACCAACCGGTGAACCGATTGAAGTACGCTGGTTTGTTGGCCTTGGTGCTGGCTCAGACCAACCAATGTTCGAACCACAAGAACAAGTGGTAGCAGACTTCAACGCCAGCCAAGATCAAATTGAATTAGTCTTGGAAATTGTAGATGCTGACCAAGCTTACTCAACCTTGGCGACCCAAATTGCAGCGGGCAATGCCCCAGCGATTGTTGGGCCAGTTGGCATCCGTGGCCGTGACTTCTTCCGAGGCGCATGGTTAGACTTAGGGCCATTCATCGAAGGTGAAAACTACGACCTAAGCGACTTTGATCCAAACTTGGTGCAATTCTATGTAGACCAAGCTGAAGGTCAACTTGGGTTGCCGTTTGCAATCTTCCCATCTTACCTGTCTTACAACATTGAACTGTTCGACGAAGCTGGTATTCCATATCCGCCTGCTGAATATGGCGCGCCTTACACCAACATTGACGGTGAAGAAGTGGCTTGGGACATCGCCGCGATGCGTGATGTTGCGTTGCTACTAACAGTAGACGCAAACGGTAACGATGCAACCAGCGCCGACTTTGACGCAGAAAACATTGTGCAGTTCGGTTACTACGAACAATGGACAGACTTCCGTGGTGCAGCGACCTTGTTTGGCCCTGGGTCACTTGTTGCTGACGACGGGTCTGCGCAAGTGCCAGACCACTGGGTTGAAGCTGCGAAGTGGTTCTACGACGGCATGTGGAACGACGTGTTCTATCCAAATGGGGCGTACGACGCAAGTGACGTCATTGCTGGCAACGGCTTTGAAGCTGGCAACGTGGCCATGTCTCACACGCACTTGTGGTACTACGGTTGCTGTGTTGGCAACATTGCTTTTGACTATGACTTTGCTGCCATGCCAGCAAACGCAACCGGTCAAGCGACCTCAAAAATGCACGCAGATACCTTCGGTATTTTGAAAGATGCTGAGTATCCAGAAGCTGCGTGGGAAGTACTCAAGTTCTTCCTTGGTGACAATGCAGAAACCATGACGCAAATGTACGGTGGGATGCCAGCCCGTTTGAGCTTGCAAGACACCTACTTTGAAACTTTCGCTGGCACCGTTCCAAGTGGTGACAGTGTAGATTGGCAAGTTGTTGTGGACTCAATGGGGTTTGCTGACAATCCAAATCATGAAGCGTACATGCCAAGCCCGCAAGAAGCGAACGACCGCTACAACGAGTTCTGGGCATTGCTTGCGCAAGAGCCAGGCCTAGACGTTGACGCCGAAATCGAATCGTTGGTTGCAGATCTCCAAGCGATCTACGACGCTGCTGGTGAATAACCGCTAAGCATACACAAGAGAGCGTGACATGGGTTGCGCTCTCTTTCTCTCTTCACCAGTCGTTTCTTTAGCAAGGCGCAGTGTTACATCTGCCTCTTGCTAAGCAAAGGACACACAACATCGGAGGATACTATGACATTCTTTTCTCCTAGCGCCCGGAATTCAACGCGGCGCAGCGGACGGATAGGCAAAGAACAGCGCCGCTGGGGCTTTGCATTTTTAACCCCTTGGCTCATTGGGATTGTGCTCTTCTATCTTGTTCCGTTTGTGGCCTCATTTTGGTTCTCTTTAGTTGATTTCAATCTAGCCAATCCAGAAGACACCCATTACGTTGGGTTTAGAAATTGGCAACGGGCGATATTTGAAGACCCCAATGTCTGGGAGTCGTTTAGTGTGACCTTCGCATTTGCGGCAATTTCATTGCCCTTAGGGCTTGGGTTAGCCCTGATGCTGGCGCTGCTGTTGAATTCAAAGAGCGTGCGTGGCAAGGCGCTATTCCGCACGTTGTTTTACATGCCGACCATGATTCCTTTGGTCGCTGCCGTCTTTATTTGGACAGGCGTGCTCAATGAACAAACGGGGTGGGTCAATCTCATTCTTGAAAACGTATTCGGCATACAAGCGTTAGGGGTCAACGGTCTGCGTTGGTTTGCCAATACGCGGCTTATTTATTTCAGCCTGACATTTATTGGACTATGGGGCGTTGGTAATACGATGTTGATCACATTGGCTGGTCTGCAAAGCGTTCCAACAGACTTATACGAAGCCTCTGAGCTAGATGGTGCCGGCTTCTTTCAACAGTTGTGGTACATCACGCTGCCCATGATTTCGCCGGTGTTGTTCTACAACATTGTGTTAGGCGTAATTGGGCTGATGCAGTATTTCTTAGTGCCGTGGGTGCTAAATGGCGGCAGTGGCTTCCCCGATGGATGGACAAATTTTGCAGGTGTGTACTTCTTTGTGCAATCTTTCAAATTCTTCAACATGGGATATGGGTCAGTGATCGCGTGGCTAATCTTCCTGATTGCCCTGATTCTTACGCTAGTTTTGTTTGGTAGTGCGCGCTACTGGGTGTACTACGCCGGAGGCGAAAACTAATTATGGCAACGCAAGACTCATTTCTTTCCATAAAACAGTGGAATATTCTGCGCAGTATTGGGCTGACGTTATTTACGCTAGTCGTCTTAATTATCTTCTTGCTACCACTAGGCTACGGGGTGATGACCTCGCTCAAAACAGATAGCCAGTTGGGCACAATTGGTGCGCCTTGGTATCCGGCGTCGCCGTTTGTCTTTGAATATGAAGGTAAAGAGTACGACGTTTACGAAGTCGAAATTGATGGCAGCTTGCTTGAACTGGCCTTGGTCAAAAAAGGCCGTGAAGCAAGTGAATTTATTGATCCCAACAATCCAGAAGCAGGCATCATCGCTTGGGAAGGGCGCTGGCGACAACTAGAGCAAGCGTGGTTCTTTGACCCCGTGTGGGAAAACTTCATTACCGCTTGGAACACAATCGACTTTCCGCGCTTGCTAGGCAACACGATGTTCTATGCCGTGCTAAGCACAATTGGAGCCGTCGCTTCTGCGTCACTCGTGGCCTATGGCTTTGCTCGCTATGACTTTCCGGGGCGTAGTTCGCTATTTATGCTGGTGATGGCGACCATTATTCTGCCGCCTTCAGTGACATTGATTCCAACCTATGCATTCTTTCACCGCATTGGCTGGGTGGGAACGTGGTGGCCGCTGATTGTGCCGCAGTTCTTTGCAAACGGGTACAACGTCTTTCTGCTGCGCCAGTTCTTCATGGGCATTCCACGGGCTCTAGATGAAGCAGCCATGATTGACGGTGCGGGGCACTTCCGCATTTTCTGGTCAATTGTGTTGCCGCAGGCGCGCCCAGCGCTATTGGCGGTGACGCTCTTCCATTTCTTCTTTGCCTGGAATGACTTCTTCGGGCCGCTTATTTATTTAGCAGGCAACCCAGACTCATATCCAATTACGGTCGGGCTTGATGGCTTCAAAGGGCTGTACGAACAAATGGACAATCTCATTCAAGCGGCGTCGCTCACAGCGGCATTCATTCCGCTGCTGGTGTTCTTCTTTGCACAACGTGTCTTTATGCAAGGCGTTGTGATTACTGGGGTAGAAAAATAACAATGACGACTTACTTAGACAAAACCGCTCCAATTGCAGATCGCGTTAGCGACTTACTTGCCCGTATGACCTTGGCCGAAAAGCTAGGCCAGATGGCGCAAATTGAAAAAAATAGTATCACTTCAGATGCTGTCAATGAATGTGGCATTGGCTCTGTTCTGAGCGGTGGTGGGGGCAATCCAACGCCAAACACGCCGGAAAACTGGCGCGCAATGGTGCAAGATTTTCAAAAAGCCGCCGCCGAAACGCGTTTGGGCATCCCGCTGATTTATGGCTCTGATGCCGTACACGGACACAATAACGTCTATGGCGCGACCATTTTTCCGCACAACATTGGGCTAGGCGCAACGCATGATGCCGCGCTCGTGAAAGAAATTGGCCGTGTGACGGCGCTAGAAACCGCCGCCACCAGCGTCCGCTGGAACTTTGCACCCGCCGTTTCAATTGCGCGTGATATTCGGTGGGGGCGTAGCTATGAGTCTTACAGCCAAGATCCGCAGCTGGTTGCTGAGTTGGGCGCCGCGTACCTCAAGGGGTCACAAGGGGCAGCGCTGAGCGACAACACGTCAGTGGTAGGCTCCGTCAAACATTTTGTGGGCGATGGCGGCACCGCGTGGGGCACAACCGGCCGCTATGCGTGGGTCAAAGACTGGTGGAAAACCGACGGCGAACGCTGGATGATTGACCAAGGCGATTGTCTTGATGATGAAGAGACGCTGCGAAATGTGCATCTTATTCCGTACCTAGCAGCGCTTGAAGCCGGTGCGCGCAACATCATGGTCAGCTACAACAGCTGGGATGGCCTGCGTATGCACGGTCAAAAATACATGTTGACGGACGTGCTCAAAGGCGAACTTGGCTTTACAGGCTTCTTGGTGACAGACTGGCTAGGGATCAACCAATTGGCCGCAGACTATTACGACGGCCTTGTGATCGGCATCAATGCTGGTATTGATATGGTCATGGTGCCTTTCGATTTTGTGATGTTCATTAACACCATGCAGAAAGCAGTCAATGATGGTGCCATCTCTGCAGCGCGGATTGATGATGCGGTAAGCCGGATCTTGACGGTCAAGTTTGAGCTAGGCCTCTTTGACAATCACTATACGGACATTCCGTCGATTGACTTCGTTGGGTGTGAAGCGCACCGTGAAATTGCACGTGAGGCTGTGCAAAAATCAGCGGTGCTGTTGAAGAATGCAGACGCAGCGTTGCCAATTCAGTCAGCGGTCAAAAGTGTGTTGGTCGCTGGGGCAGGCGCGAATGATATTGGCATGCAATGCGGCGGTTGGACCATCGAATGGCAAGGTGGAACCGGTGCGATTACGCCCGGAGAAAGCTTGCTGACGGGGCTAACCAAAGCCATACCCGCTACAACGAACTTGTTTTACTCAGGAGAGGGGACATTCGCAAAAGGGACACAGGCTGAAGTTGGCATCGTTGTTCTAAGTGAGCCGCCTTATGCAGAAGGTGAGGGTGATCGAAAGGATTTGGCGTTCACAGCTGATGAAATTGCGCTGATTGAACGCGTTCGGGCCTGTTGTGACACCTTGATTGTTGTCCTGTATTCCGGTCGGCCCCGCATTGTGACAGAACAGCTAGATCAGATTGATGCGCTCGTTGCGGCCTGGTTGCCAGGATCGGAAGCGGCTGCTTTGGCGGAAGTGCTTTTTGGACAGGTGCCATTTACAGGCAAGCTGTCCTTCGCTTGGCCAAAGACAATGGATCAAATTCCTTATGCTGCTGACCATGACTATCTGTGGCCAATTGGCTTTGGCCTGACATAACCATCCGCTGCGTCGCTGCTGTTTTACATCATCCTTCTCCATTTTGGCTTGGCGTTTTCTAGCCGACAACAGCAGTGGTGCCTTTTTATTGATAGCCTGTGGAATGCGCTGAAGTATCAGCGTGCTTCACAGGCTATTCATGTATTGAGCTTGTTTAGTCAACACGTGGATAAAGTCCAGTGACTATTCCAAAAGAATAAAATAAAGATGAAGTTAATATGAAAAATTGGGCCGGTAACCTCGAATACAGCACAACCAACATTCATTATCCAGAAACAATTGAACAGTTGCAGTCGCTCGTAAAACAGCACGACAAGTTGAAAGTTCTCGGCTCGTGTCACTCATTTAACACCATTGCAGACAGCACCGAAGCATTGGTGTCGCTTGAAAAGTTGCCGCGGCACTTAGAAATAGACGCGCAGCAACAGCAGGTAACACTTAGTGCCCATTTGAAATATGGTGAGTTTTGCAATGCACTACACGATGCTGGCTACGCGCTACACAATTTAGCGTCTTTGCCACACATTTCTGTTGTTGGGGCCTGTATGACGGCGACCCATGGCTCTGGCGATGCGAACGGCAACTTAGCAACAGCTGTCAAAGCGTTTGAAATGGTCACGGCTGATGGCAATCTGGTTACCTTTTCTGCCCAAGACACGCCCGCTGAATTTTATGGCGCAGTCGTGAACCTCGGTGCCATTGGCATCATTACCAAAATGACGCTGCAACTACAGCCCACGTTTGACGTGCGCCAGCGCATGTACCTCAATTTGCCGTTTGCCCACTTAGCAGATAAGTTCGATGAAATTATGGCAAGTGCCTATAGCATCAGCTTTTTTACGACGTGGCAAAAGGATGTTATCGAAGAAGTCTTGATCAAAGATAAGGTGACAGACGCACTCCCCACCGCGCTTGCGCCATCCTTTTATGATGCGCCTCTAGAGCCAATTGTGCCGCCTGCACCAGAAGATAGCACCACGCCAAAAGGAATCGCTGGCCCGTGGCAACATCGCTTGCCGCATTTCCGCATGGAAGCGACGCCAAGTCATGGTGAAGAGTTGCAAGCCGAATATTTTGTTGCGCGCAATGTTGCACCAGCCGCAATTGAGGCCGTACGTCAATTGAAGGAACACGTTGGCCCAGTGCTGATAATTACTGAGATCCGCACGATTGCCGCTGACCAGTTTTGGATGAGTCCAAATTATCAGCAAGATAGCGTGTCCATTCACTTTACGCTCAAGCCAGACTGGCCAAATGTGCAAAAAGTGTTGCCGCTTGTTGAAGAGGCATTGCGTCCCTTTAACGCCAAGCCGCATTGGGGCAAGCTGTTCACCATGCCAGCGGCAGAGTTACAGGCATCTTATGCAGAAATGCCCGCGTTTCTGGAGCTTGTACAAAAATATGATCCCACCGGAAAATTCCGGAACGCCTTCTTAGATCGCTACCTCGGCTAAATTTGTGAAACGCAACGTGTTTTTGTGGGGCGTTATTACGCTCATTGCGTTACTTGCCCAACCGCCAACACCGCTAAATGCTAGCCAGTCAGAGTTGCGGGTCAGCTTTTCGCGTGCCAGCTATTTCGTCAAAGAAGGCGGTACTGCCGAAATTGGGCTGCGCCTAAGTGCACTAGCAGATCAGCCGGTTACGGTGCAGTACACCGTGCTGGGCAATGGGGCGATCCCCAATATTGACTTTGTGCCACTAGCTGGCGAAATTGTGATTCCTGCGGGCACAAATAGAGCCACCATTGAATTCAAGACGTTGGTAGACAATAAGTTTGACGGCGACAAACGCGTGCTAATTAGCCTGACCACTGCCGACAATGCGATGCTGGCCAATCGGCGGCAAGCGGTCTTGAACATCAAAGACAATGACGTGCGTGATGACGCGATTGTGGATGACTTTGAAGGCTATCATCCGTTTCAACTGGCTGGCACCGCAACTGGGACAGTCGAAATTGCGTTATTGCCGGGCTCAGATGCGGCGCAACAGGCCTTTATACTACAGCCTGAAGCGGGTGGCGCGGCGACGACTGTGACCCGGCGCTTTGTCCTGCCCCAAAACTGGACCGACGCAAACGGCATTAGCTTCTGGTTCCACGGCAGCGGTTCTGGTAAACCAGTGACCTTCCAACTGCTAGATAATCTCGCCTATTCAACTGCTGACACAAATGCTGAAGACTGGGAGCTCATTTGGTCAGATGAATTTGATGCGCCTGCTGGCACGCCGCCCAATCCCAACTATTGGTCGTATGAATATGGCGATGGGTCGCTGAAAGGCGTCCAAGGCTGGGGCAATCAGGAGGCGCAATATTACACGTCAGACGCTGAGAATGTTGCCACAGACGGCGACGGTAATTTAGCCATCACGGCTCGCGCATTGCCTGAAGATACAGCGCTGGCTTGCTATTACGGTCCTTGCTCGCACACCTCGGCGCGGCTCATTTCAGCCAATAAAGTTGAATTTGAATATGGACGCATTGAAGCGCGCATCAAAGTGCCAGCTGGCGCGGGTGGGTTGTGGCCTGCATTTTGGATGCTAGGCACCGGCATTGATGAAGGCCTCACTTGGCCTAAAGCGGGCGAAATCGACATTATGGAATACATCAGTCGCCGCCCGAATGAAGTGTTTGGCACGATTCATGGTCCCGGTTATTCCGGCGGCGAAGGCTACGGGCGCATTCAGCACTTGGGCGCGCCAGTCTCAGCTGAATTTCACACCTACGCCATTGAATGGAAGCCAGACGAAATTCGCTGGTTTCTAGACGGTGAACATTTCCACACAGCGCGCCCAGCAAATGTTGCCCCAAACGACTGGGTGTATAACCAACCGTTTTTCTTGCTGCTCAACGTTGCGATTGGCGGGAACTTTGGCGGGCGCATTAGCCCTAATATCGAATTTCCGCAATCAATGTTGGTGGACTACATTCGCGTCTATCAAGCGCCAGATACGGCGGAACGCTTTGCTGTCACGTTCGCAGACGCGGACGCTGGCTGGCAGCACGTGCGGATTCCGTTTTCAATGCTGACACGCAGCCCGCAACAGCCTGCTGCCGCTCCTAACGATGGCCTAAATCTGACCAGTGTAACTGGTTACCAAGTGGTAATCCCAGCCACAAACGCACCCATTGGCATTGATGAAGTGCGATTGCACGCGGAAACAATTGACGCCAATATTGCAGTCTATTCACAGCCAAATTATTTGCCGTGGCTGCTGTTCCTTTGCGTCGCATTTGTTGTTGGGCTAACAATTTTCAATCGACGGCGTTAGTAAAA
>JAHDBW010000126.1 GCA_020630175.1 Anaerolineales bacterium | reverse complement strand
AAAATATTACACACACATTAAATAAAAAACGCCCGTGTCTTTCAACACGGGCGCCTTCAATGTATAGGATACTAACGCTTTAGCCGTTACTCTAGCGTTTGCAGGTAGGCAATAATGTCTGCCAGCATCTGCGCGTCTAACAAGTCTGTACCGTAGTTTTGCGGCATTACGCCAGCTTCCCAACCAGAGATCAGGTAAACGTTAGGTTGAACGATAGATTCACGTAGATACTCAACTGCATTGGTTGCAGCGCCACCGTAGTCTGCAGCAGTGTATGCTGTTTCAGAGCGTGCGCCAATGCCAACACCGTCTGGATGTTCTGCGGCTAACCAAGCTGGGGCAACATCATTTGCTGACCCGCCAACGTGACAACCGATACAGCCTAGCTTTTGCACTAGTTTTTCACCATTTTCAACATCGCCTTCTGGCAATTCTGGGTCAGTGATGCTGATACCAACTGGCTCAATTCGTTCTATAACGGTTGGTTCCACATCACCTTTACCTAGGTTCATTACATAGGCTACGACATCGCGAACTTGATCTTCACGCATTGGACCGCCAAATTCTTGGCTCCAAGTTGGCATGCGTTCTGCGTAGTTTTGATCTACATAAAGCGCTGATGCCATTGGACGACCAGCAGCAACCGTATCGTAAATGAAATCATAGGTGGTGCTACCCCAACCGACTGAGTCGATATAGGTACCATCAAACAAGTCAGAACGGGCGATAGCTGGGCCACGGCCAGGGATGCCTTCACCACGTTCATTGTGACAGGTTGCACAGTTATTTGCGTAAATAGCTGCGCCGTTTTCAATTGAACGGCCTTCAAAGCCTTCAGTAAACTCAACCATGCGTTGCGGTTCGTTTACAACGTAGAACGTCATAATGACCACACCGATGGCGGTTAGGACCGTACTTGCGATTACTCTCCAAGTCATATCAGGTTCCTATTCTTCGTAATTTGAATTGGCATGGAGATAAATCGATTTGTTACGACTTACCAAACCATCTTCGATTTCGTCATAGAAGGACATATTTAGCGTAATCCGTTTGAGGTCTACACCCCAAGGCTCTACAACCATGTTGCCTTCTGCTTGCAGCAGTTCGCCACGTTTTTGGTATTTTTCAATTTCATGTTCATAGACATGCATCAGTTCACGCAGTTCAAAACTGAGTTCGTGATGGTCACCGAACAATTCATAGGTACCGTCGTCTACAACTTCATACCCAGCAGCGCGGATTGGCCCCGGATGTGTTTCTGGGATCAAGTGTGCGAACACTTCTTGGTCGGCAGAACTAGATACACCATAGAACGGAGTACCCATGAAGGTGAGAATGGCAAGCACGATCATTGTTAGCGCACAAGCTGAAAGCCCGATGCGGCGGTCAATGTAACGGCGGCTTGGACCGACTTCAATGTAAGGCAGTACAAACAAGAAGTTGAAAATAATACCCGGAGCAATAAGACCCCAGAAGACTTTGTCACCCAGTTTGAGCATGCCTTGCAACCAAAGGAAGTACCAAGGTGCAGTGGTGTGCAATGGTGTCACAAGTGGATCTGCATGTGGTTCCAATGTTGCGTGGAACAGATCACCAACGGTTACTGCAAAAATCAGCAAGAAGGTGGTGAGCACAATCAAGAACATTTCACGTGTGAACACGTCTGGCAAGAAGTATGAGCGTTGGTCCATAGGGACGCGGCGCGCAGTATCTTCACCAACTTCTTCAGCTTCTGGTGGCAGTGAGTGCCCGTGCAAAATTACTTTGTAGTAGTGCACACCCGTGAAGATGAAACAGATAGCTGGCAATGCCAAAACATGCAAGAGATAGAAACGGAGCAAACCGCCAGCACCAAATTGTGGTGCCCCACGCACTAGCAAGTTGACTTGCGCGCCAACTTCAGGTGGTGGAATAGCTTCTACCATTGATGCACCAATCGTCACAGCCCAAAGTGCCAATTGATCCCACGGCAATAGATAGCCTGAGAATGAAAGGAACAATGTAACCAAGAGCAGCACAACCCCAGTGAACCAAGTAAATTGGCGTGGTTTTTTGTAACTACCGGTGATGAAGGTCCGCAACATATGCAAACAAACCACCAGCACCATGCCCTCTGCACCGAGCCGATGCAAGTCACGCATGAACTGCCCAAGTGGCACGTTCCCCAAAATGTTGAGCATGTCTTCAAACGCCACCAAAGGAGACGGCGTGTAGAAAATCATTAAGAAAATCCCAGTAATCGTTTCGAATACTAGGAAATATACAGACAACCAACCCAAACGGAACGTTGGGTAAAGGGTCATTACCTTATTATGAAAGAAGGTCGGGCGCATGTGCATCCAGAACCCATCTGCATGCGGTTTAATGCGCGGGTTAGGGCGCGGGGCTGGATCGCCACGCAACACACCGCGAATATCAGCAATGCGCAACCCTGCTGTCAAACGTTCGACACTATCGTCGATCGTATCTAGCGTTGCTTTTTTGACGCCTTTTTCCTTGATGTCATCAAGAATTGGGACGTGCAATTTAAATAAAGCCATACGTATTCTCCAGAATTAGCTTAATTGCGTTACGTCGTTGGATCGTTGCCAGGATTGTTGGTAAGACCACGGATTTGATTACCGGTGTCAATCAACAATTCTGCAGCACCGTCTGGAATTGGAAGTGGCAATACGTTGCCGGCTTCGTCTGTTTCCATTTCGGCCAGCACATTCCCTGCGCCGTCTACAAAACGATAGGAGAATGCGTCCAAATTGCGGTTGGCTGGCCCATTAATGGTGACACCGTCCGCAGTATATTTTGAACCATGACAAGGGCATTCAAAGCGATCATTTGCATCTACCCATGAGTATAAACACCCAAGGTGAACACAGATTTTATAAAGAACTTTAATGCCTTCATTAGGAGAACGAAATTCTTCAACCCCTACTTTTGAGAACCAGCGTTCTTCATTGACGCGACCTGGACCTACATTTGTAATCCAGAAGCGACCACCAGGATTATCCTGTGGTGCTGCGTCAGGTGCCGGAAGACTTCCGACTGGCACGCTAAACGTGCCACCAAACTCACCCTCTTTAAAGCGTGGAAGTGCAAACCAAACAATGGCTCCACCCATTTGCGCCATAAATAGGGCCATGGAGGCTCCCCATACATAATAGAGAAACTCGCGACGCGTCATTGGTAACGGTTCTGCCGCTGCCGCTTTCTTTTTGGCCATTACATTTTCTCCCTATACACCGAATTTTTCGATTTTTATTTGAGAATTTTTTCACGAATGGGGATTCGAGAGTCCCCGATTTTGATTGTTAAATTTATCACGAACGCCTATACCGGTCAATGAATAGGCGCTTAGATCACGTAGGTTTAGCGTCATGCAAGGCTTAATTTTCAATTTGTGAGAATGTGAGCAACATAACGACTAAACACGCATTTGAACAAGCTGTAATATCGTGTAAGAGTCTATCGCTGACCGCGCAAAAGACTCTTGATTCCCGAAAATTGAGACAACTCAATTTACTGAATTAGAGGGCCATCTGTAATACCCCCAATACACCCGTGCGGGTTGGGAGGCCTCGATGCAAGGAAGGTGCATTAGGAGTATGCAAAAAGAATAGTTGAAAAGCTGTAATCTGCCTAAATGAACAAAACTTAGACAATTTGTACAGGCTTCAGCATCACAGTCATAACGAATAGGAGCCCGAAACTGTTAGCGCATCTAGCGTATCAAATTGATCGCGCCTGGCAGTACTTCAATCAACGCCTCAGTGACCGGGTGTTCATCATCGCCCCAAACCTCACCATCTAAATGAATCGGCACCGGCCGATCCGCAGTAAACTTCAAGGTCTTGAACGCCGCCTCCATTAGAAAATCATACTTATGCGGCCGCGCGTTTAGAAATGAAGGCAGAATACTGAGCAGCTTAGCACGCGATAGGGCCGGAGCTTGGACATAATTCAAGCGGCCGTCATTATTCTTAGCAGGTGGATTTGTAAAGAAACCGCCGCCTTCACGCGGGCCGTTGCCAATCGAAAACAACATCAGCGCTTTAGTTTCTGTTGGAGCATCATCTACAGAGAGCGTCATGTTAGTGATGTGAAAATCCTGCATAATGCCACGGATTACAGACAGCAAATAGGCCGGAAAGCCATACAGGCGCGTAATCTTGCGGTATTGAATGTTCATAGCCGCAATCATTAGCATGCCGCAGGTGTTATCCCAATACTCAGTGCGCCCCGTCTGGTCGGTGATGCGCCCAACATCCAAAGGCTGCGGCTGACCGGAAAACAACAGGTCTAACGCCGCTGTGGCCTTATTAGGAATGCCACTTGCCATGGCTAGGTCATTGCCAGAGCCAATCGGCACCACGCCTAGCGCCGGCCGCGTCTCAGCCGGAAGCTGCATTAGCCCATTGATCACTTCATGTACCGTGCCATCGCCGCCAATCGCTGCGACCACGTCATACTCTTGCGCGGTGGCAGCTAGCGTAACGGCGTGACCGGCGTGCTCAGTTGGCACCCAAGTGACATTGGCATTACGCCCAACGTGGCGCTGCATCCGCAAAAGTTTTTTAGCAGCGCGATGGCGGTCTGAAGTTGGATTGAAGATCAATAATATGGTTCGCATATTGATATTAGATATGGCCTGAAAAATAACCCGATTCTCATGCCAATGGAGTACAATCAATTACATTGGTCTCAAATTTGCACCGGTAACGATTATGACACGCATTAGAAACTGGGTATTTATTACATTATTTATTGGATTGCTCGCGGGCAATGTGGCAAGTGTCCCGCTAGATGTGGCAACAGCCCCTAATCTGCAACAGTCAGAAGTATACCTGCCATTAATCCAACGGCTCTCTACAGATTCATTGGATAGCGCGTCAATATTTCTGAAAAAACGCGCTTGGGAAGCGGAAAGCATTCAAAGTTATGAGTACACGCTGGCACGGCTCTGCTTTTGTCCGCCACCGTTTAGAGCCCGCGTTCGCGTAGAAAACGGCCTCATTACCTCTATTGTGGATATTGATAGCGACACGCCACTGACTGCCGATTCAGGCTTTGGCATTTCAATTGATGCGCTATACGCCCAAATCACCGATTTATCAACGCAAACGCTCAACCACTTTGAGGTGGAATACGATCCCGACCAACACTACCCAATCTACGTGGCAGTGGACTATCAAAACGAAGTTGCCGATGATGAAATTGTCTACTGGGCAGAAGATTTAGTGGTGATCAATCCATAGCTATCCCTAGTTGCGCCCAAATTTAGCGCAATCAGCACAACGCCTTAAACAAGAAAAAGCGGCAGTGTCTCTTCTCTAAGAAACACTGCCGCTTTTTTATTTCAGGGCTAAGCGCAGTTAAGACCTACGCCACGCCAGCAATCTTAGCGCCGTCGGCCAAAATGCCATCCACGCGCGCCGGATCGTCTGTTTCGCAGTACACGCGGATCAATGGCTCAGTGCCAGAGAAGCGAATGAGCAACCAACTGCCACCTTCGAGTTCAAACTTGAAGCCATCAGTTTTATTGACATTGAGCAATTTCAAGCCGCCAATCGTATCTGGTGCTGCGGCATCTACTTGCGCAATAATTTCAGCTTTATTTTCCATTGGGAAACGGCTATCGATGCGCTTGTAGTGTGAGCCAACGCCTGCTTTTTCAAACATGACGTCGAGCAGTTCGGTCGGTTTCATTTTCATTTTGCACATCATGTCCAAAATAAATAGACCCGCCAAAATGCCGTCCCGTTCTGGCACGTGCCCACGGAAGGCATAGCCACCTGACTCTTCACCACCAATCATGGCGTCTACTTCGGTCATTTTAGGGGCAATGTATTTGAAGCCAACGCCAGTTTCATGCACTGGCACGTCATACTTTTCACCCAACTTGTTGAGCAAGTATGTGGTGGAAAGCGTCTTGACGATTGGGCCACGTTGACCGCGCACTTCTAGTAAGTAGTAAGCCAGCAAGCCGTATACGCGCAGTTGATCGACAAAGTTGCCGTTTTCATCGCCTAAACCTAAGCGATCAGCGTCGCCATCGGTAATCAGACAGACATCAGCCTTGTTTGTAACGGTTGCAGCCAAGCCAACATCAACGTTTGGCGGAATTGGCTCAGGGCGTGACATTTCTGGGAAGCTAGGGTTACGTTCGTTATGAATTTCAATAACCTTGGTCTTACCACCTTCTAGCAAGCGTGGGAACCAGCCCGCACCGTTGCCCCACATGGTATCGACCAATACGGTCAGCCCTGCGTCTTTGATTGGTTGCAGGTCAATGAGCGTTTTGATGTGCGCAATGTAGTCATCTGATGCATCAAACATGGTCACGAGGCCTTGTTCAAGCGCATCGGCTAACTTCATGGTTTTGACGTCTTCAGTTTCTGGAATAGCAGCTTCAATCTTTGCCAAGCCGTCTGGCGCAATTGCGCCGCCGGTGTGGTCGCGCACCTTGAACCCGTTATCGGTTGGCGGGTTGTGTGAAGCCGTGATGTTGATCCCACCAACTGACTTGGTGTTCACAATCGCAAACGCGATGGTTGGCGTTGGCGTAGGGCCATCGGTCAGCCATACTTTTAGGCCGTTGGCAGCCAAGACTTCAGCGGCAGCAGCGGCAAAGTTTTCTGAATGAAAGCGCATATCATGGCCAATCACAACAGTCTTGCCAGCGTGGCCTTGATCTAACATGTACGTAGCAAAGCCTTGGGCACAGCGGCGCAAGTTTTCAAACGTATATTCTGCGGCAATCTGACCGCGCCAGCCGTCAGTTCCAAATTTGATTTTAAAGCTCATTTTGAGGGGATCTCCGATTTTGAGCGGTCAGCAATTCTGTTAGCACTAACCTGTTCTTTGTTTTTTATTTGATGCAAACCGCGCTAACTTACGCGATTTTGTTTTCAATTAACGGTGTTTTCAAATAAAAAAGGTATCGTAACAAGACGATACCTTCATTTTTATTGCATATTCCAAGCCATTGCAACCCGCAACATGCCCAAAATTCGCCAGAATTAGATACGGACTGTTGTGATTTCAGCCAAATTCAAGCGGCCTTTGCCAGATTTCAGCAATTCAATGTCTGCATCTACCATCATATGGATCAGTTCTTTGAAGCTTGTTTCTGGTACCCAGCCAAGTTTGTCTTTGGCTTTTTGCGGGTCACCGATTAGCAAGTCAACTTCAGCCGGGCGGAAGAAGCGTTCGTCACGCTTTACATAGTCTTTGTAGTCTAGGCCAACGTGGCTAAAGGCAATGTCGCACAGTTCACGGATGCTGTAAGTTTCACCGGTCGCGATGACATAATCATCTGGTTCCTCTTGTTGCAGCATCATCCACATCATGCGGACGTAATCGCCAGCGTAGCCAATATCACGGCGCGCTTCGAGGTTCCCCAAGGCGAGGTCTTCTTGCATGCCAAGGCTAATTGCAGCGACACCCATTGAAATTTTGCGTTCTACAAATTCCAAGCCACGGCGTGGTGACCCATGATTGAACAAAATCCCAGAAGTTGCGTGCATGCCGTAGCTTTCACGGTAGTTCACGGTAATCCAGTGGCCGTATAGCTTCGCAACGCCGTAAGGGCTACGTGGGTAGAAAGGCGTTTTTTCAGTTTGTGGCACTTCTTGCACTTCGCCGAACATCTCACTAGAAGACGCTTGGTAAAAGCGAATGGTTGGATCCACAATGCGGATCGCTTCCAACAGGCGGGTGACGCCAATGCCGGTTGCTTCAGCGGTCAGAATTGGTTGTTGCCATGAGGTTGGCACAAAAGACATCGCCGCCAAGTTATACACTTCGTCTGGCTTGAATTCGCGCAGCAGCCCCATTAGTGAGCTTTGGTCTACCAAGTCACCTTGCACTAAGGTGATTTTGTCTTGTAGGTGCTCTAGGCGTTCCAAGTTGATAATACTGGTACGGCGTACCATCCCAACAACTTTGTAGCCTTTGGTCAACAAAAATTCGGCTAAGTAAGAGCCATCTTGTCCGGTAATCCCGGTAATCAATGCAGTTTTCATAGTGATAAAGGTCAAAAGGAAAAACGTCAAACGCGCACTAGGCAAGCGGTTGACTTACTAGATTCCGATTTTAGACCTGCTTCCTTTCGTAGTCCAGAATGTCTGAAATCGTTTGTTCAAATGTTATTGACGGTGACCAATTGGTCGCCGCTTGTAATTTTTCGATTGAGGTCTCAATCGGCACTTTGTTATTTTTACGCAGCCGAGCCGGATCAATCTCGACAGATATATCACACTTCGCCAAATCTAGAAGGGTATCTAGTAAAGATTGAATAGAGCGTAGCGTACCCGACCCAATATTGTAGCCTTCTCCGGCGGCACCGTGCTCTAGGAGCAGGTAATACGCACGCACCATATCGCGCACGTCGGTAAAGTCGCGCAGTGAGGATAAATCGCCAACTTGCATTGTGCGGCTCTTTTTACCAGCTTCAATCGCAGCAACTTGCGACGCAAACGCTGAAGCAACAAAGCGTGAGTTTTGGCGGGGACCAATGTGATTGAGCGGGCGCGCAGCCGTCACGTGCAAGTCGTACCGTTTGGCATAGACTTGGCCGATCATATCTTGCGCAACCTTGCTTACAGAATAAGGGGTGTCTGGGCGGAGGGCTTGTTGTTCATCAATTGGCAGTTCTTCAGCCAATACCGAGCCATACTGTTCAATAGAGCTAACGGTCAAAATGCGAGCGGCTGGGTTTACCGTGCGCAGCGCATCCATAATATTGAGCTGGGGCCGGATGTTGCTTTCCATCGTTAGCCACGGATCGTCCCAACTAGCTGGCACAAAAGCCTGACCCGCCAAATGATAGATCCGATCTGGCTTAACAGCCGCTAGCCATGTCTGCACGGCAGCAGGCAAACGTAAATCAAGCTGGGTGTACTGAACAGACTCTGCCAAGAATGGCGCTAACGTAGGCGCAAGCCCACAGCCAAACACTTCATAATCTGTGTTTGCTTGTAAGAATTCAGCCAGATGGCCGCCAACAAAACCGTCAACGCCAGTGATTACAGCACGCAACTTGAGACTCTCCAGAAAATTGATAATTTTTCAAAACTATAAGCTTGCTTACAAGTTTTTGAACGGCGGGATTATACCCGCTAATAGCCTTGCGCAGATGCATTTTTCAAACCCATCTACGAACCAACCCTATTATTCTGCTAGATTAGACGCCAACTCTAGGCAAAATGGCACCAATTTTCCGAAAAACCGGAGATAGCACTAGCACTTTCATAGGCAAACAGGGCATAATAGAGTGCAATCAATAAAGCAGACACCTCGGGATGGCACAAGACACCCCAATTTTACAAATTACCGGCTTTTTGATTGACACTTATTTTTGAGATCAGTATAATCCTTTGGCTAATCCAGCACTGACTTTATTAGGCGTGGGGGTTCGCAAAAATCAGATAGCTGACCTCAAACGGAAATTAACACTCATGACAGAAGACGTTCAAAGCCCGGAAGACGCTGCAGAAGTAGTAGAAGCAGTCGCTCCACCAACCGCTTTCGCTGACCTAAAGCGCAAGATGAAATTCACGGGCAAAGTTACCAAAATTCAGGCGCTTGCCTCCATTGCTGCCGTCGATATCGGCATTTCAGATGCAAACGCGCTGATTCACTTATCTCGTATCCCACGGGAAGGGGCTCAAAAAATTGAAGAGCTGCTCAAAGAGGGTCAAGAGATCGACGTCTGGGTTGGCAAACTCTCACCGGATAAGAAACGCGTTGAACTTACAATGGTCGAACCATTGGCAGTTGAATGGCGTGATATCGAAATTGGCCAAGTCTACGCAACCGGCAAAATTGTCCGCGTAGAAAAATATGGTGCCTTTGTTGATATCGGCGCAGAACGCCCGGGATTGTTACACGTTCGTGAGCTAAGCAATGATTTTGTAAAGCACGCTGGCAACTTGGTTAGCTTAGGTGATGAGCTTGAAGTTATCATTAGTGGTGTCAATCGCAAGAAAAAGCAAATTGACTTCACCGTGCCAAAGCCTGAACATGAACAGGAATTGGAAGAAGACTACGAAGAAGAAGAACCAATCGAAGTCATGAGCCCAATGGAATATGCCTTCAAAATGGCACAATCCAAGTCACAAGGCAAGAAAAAGAAGTCACGTAAGAAAAAATCTTACACGACAGATATGGAAGACGTGTTCGCACGGACCCTTTCTAGCCACGACCAAAACTAAATAACAAAAAAACACCCGC
>JAHDBW010000475.1 GCA_020630175.1 Anaerolineales bacterium | reverse complement strand
TGAAGGCATTCCGTTCTTTACCTTGTACGGGCACCTTAGCCGCGAGTCGTTAGAAGGACTAACGCCCGGCATGGCTATTGCCAAAGGCCAACAAATTGCCACGTATGGCGAGCCAGCGGTCAATGGCGGTTGGTCGCCGCATGTGCATTTTCAGGTGATTACCGACCTGCTGGGCATGGGCAATGACTTCCCCGGTGTGGGTTACGCTAGCCAGCGCCGCGTTTGGAATAGCCTTTCGCCCGATCCAAATTTGATCCTTGGCATTCCGCTAGATTATTTCCCAACCAAAGAAACGCCCAAGCCTGAAACGCAGCGCGTCCGTAAAGCCAAGCTAGGTGGCAACCTGAGTTTAGGCTATCGCAATCCGCTCAAAATTGTGCGCGGCTGGCGGCAATATCTGTTTGATGAAACCGCGCGCCGCTATCTTGATGCTTACAACAACGTACCGCACGTGGGGCACTGCCATCCGCATGTGGTGGAAGCTGCCCAACGGCAGTACGGCATTCTAAACACCAACACGCGCTACTTGCACGACCTGCTCAATCAGTACGCTGAACGTCTTAGCGCTACGTTGCCAGACCCACTCAGCGTGTGTTACTTCGTCAATTCTGGCAGTGAAGCGACCGACCTTGCCCTACGCCTTGCGCGGGCAGCCACCGGCCAAAAAGACGTGATCGTGCTAGACGGCGCGTACCACGGCCATACCAATACCTTGATCGATATCAGCCCGTATAAACATGACGGCCCCGGTGGCTTGGGTGCGCCCGACTGGGTGCAAACCGCGCCCGTGGCGGATGTGTATCGTGGGCACTACAAAGCGACTGACCCCAATGCAGGCCGCAAATTTGCCGCGCATGTGCAAGACAATATCGATGCTATTCACGCTCAAGGACGCGGCCTAAGCGCTTACATTGCCGAAAGCTGCCCCAGCGTTGGTGGGCAAATTATCTTTCCGGAACATTATCTACAGGCTGTGTATAAGTCTGTGCGGGCGGCGGGTGGTGTGTGTATTGCCGATGAAGTACAGACCGGCTACGGGCGCATTGGCACGCATATGTACGCCTTTGAAGCGCAAAACGTCACGCCTGATATTGTGGTGCTGGGCAAGCCGATTGGCAACGGCCACCCGATTGGCGCGGTGGTCACTACGCCCGAAATTGCCGCCGCCTTTGATAACGGCATGGAATTCTTCAGCACCTTTGGCGGTAGCACGGTCTCTTGTGCGGTGGGTTTGGCGGTGTTAGACGTGGTGCAACAGCAAAACGTAATGGCGCACGCCCACGAAGTAGGCCAACGCTTGCTGGCGGGCTTGACGCCGCTCAAAGATAAATATGAATTAGTGGGCGATGTGCGCGGGTCCGGCTTGTTCTTAGGCATCGAGCTGGTGCGCGACCGCGCAACGTTAGACCCAGCCGCTCGCGAAGCCTCATACGTCAGCAACCGCATGCGCGAACACGGCATCCTCATGGGCACCGATGGGCCACTGCATAACGTGGTCAAAATTCGCCCGCCCATGCCGTTCAATGCGGACAATGCAGATTGGCTGGTGAGTGTGATGGATAAGGTGTTGGGGGAACTGAGTTAAGACGGGGATTGGAGATTGAATCCACGGGTCGAAGACAAGGCGAAGCCG
>JAHDBW010000010.1 GCA_020630175.1 Anaerolineales bacterium | reverse complement strand
CCGGCGTTTCAATTGCAACATCTGGCAGTTCAACCGCGACATCTGGCGTTTCAACCGCAACATCTGGCGTTTCAACGCTCACTGCCGGAACTTCGACGTCGGCAACCACGGCTGGCGTTTCGAGTTCCGCTTTCACTTCGGTGAGGTCTAGCGCTGGCATTTCAGCAGATACATCAACTGTCGGCGTTTCGATTTCAACAGCGTCAAGCGTTGGCGTTTCAACAGCCAGATCAAATTCTGGCGTCTCTAGCACGTCTACATCCACCACTTGCGGCGCAGTGACATCCGGCGCTTCCACTTCAATCGCTTCAATCTCTGGCAGGTCAGACTTCACTTCTACGGCTTCGATCATCGCTTGCTCTTTGGCTTCAGCAAAGGCAATCAGCTCGGCAGTGTTGGTGTCTGGGGCTTCGTCAGATAATTTCACGAGTGAGAAATCATCATCAAACTTATCAAAGAGTTCAGCGTCGTCTTCTTCAGCAATTGCAGCAACTGGTGTGGCAACGGTGTCTGGGGTTACGTCTGGTACGGTCACTGGGACCGTTGTCTCGGCGGCAGGTTCCGGCGTTGGCTCTGGTGCGTCCAAGCGGGCTTCTAGCGGCAGGCCTGCTTTTAGCCGTTGGGCTTGCAAAATCCAATGGCGCACGTCTTCTTCAGACGGCAGGTCGCGCACGCGTTTTTCTGCTTTGTTGGTGCTACGCAAGCGGGCATGTAGCGTCTCCGGATCACGATCTGCCAGATCAAAAATTGAGACAACGTTTGTGGCGACAAGCAAATCTGAGTATTGCGTGCCTGTTTCTGGGATGCGCATTAGGTCTGCACAGCGCACCCAGCCTAGCACCATGTCATCATTTACCCCAACGGCTTCCGCTATTTCTAAACGGCCCGCCTGGGTAGACCCAATGCTCAGTAGGTCCCCTACAGTTTTGATATGAATACCAGCTAAGCGATCCCGGCGAACCGGGCCGATTCCTTCAATTGCGTCTACAGATCTTTTCATGTTTAAAGCGTGCGGATAATAGACCTTAGTGGTCTGTAACAGTTTATGTAAGCAATATTATAGTATCAACTCTGGCAGGAAAGCGTTAGGGTCTTCTAACGACGGACGCCCGCCTAGATTGCAATGGTTATCGGTACACGCGCAACGACGATTGTGCCGTTATCAGGCGCGCTTTTTACGGTCACGGCGCCGCCAAGCGGCGCAACGCGTTCGTGCATCGATTGTACGCCCAAGCCTTTGTTCGGCTTTGCGGCGGGATCAAACCCTTGCCCATTATCTTGCACGGTCAACGTTACGTCTGCCGCGGTATACACCAAGTGCACTTCCACCGCAGTTGCGTGGGCGTGCTTGCCTATGTTTTGAAGCGCTTCTTGCGCAATCCGGTACAGGCTTTGTTCGATGGTAACGGGCACTTCGCGCTCGGCCTGAGCGGCATACTGCACCGAAATCTGATGGGTGTGCTGCCACGTTTCTGTTAGGCTTTGCAGCGCGCTGGCAAGCCCTTGATCTTGCAAAGCAGGCGGGCGCAGTTGGTTGATGATGGTATCAATCTCTTGGTGAATCGATTGCGACTGTGCCACAACCTGCTTCAAGCGTTGCTGCGCAATCTCTGGCTGCGATGTCAGGATGGATTGGATTGATCCCACCGTTAGATTCAAGCTAAACAATTGTTGCTTAACTGCATCGTGCAACTCACGCGCCAAGCGGTTCCGCTCCTGAATAGTGGCAAAATCGTGCAGGTCTACCATTTGGGTTTGGAGTTGATCTGCCATGCGGTTGAACTGCCCGCCTAACAAGGAGAATTCATCTTGTCCGCGCAGCGCCACCCGCTGGGTATAGTTGCCCGCCGCAAACGCCGCTGCGGTTGAACTGATGGCCCGCAACCGCTTGCCAAAAAATCGCGCAAGCAGCACGCCCACCATCGCAGACACAAACAACGCCAACAGCGCGGCCAGTACAGTTGGCACAGCAAGCGTGCGCGCTATTTGCCCCAGTAAAAACGCCACATCATCCCCACTCCCTTCAAAATACATCCAGCCGATAAAGTCGCCGTTGGTATTCCAAATACTAGACAGCCCAACGTGCATATTGCCCGTATTGATACTAACCGCATCAAAGTCTGGCCGGGGAAAGGTCAGGGGCACGTCTGGAGTGGTAAAGGGTGCGCCAACTGGATAATAGTCAGGGTCGCTGCTAGCAACCACAAGCCCTTCCGGCGAGAGAATTAGCATGCTCTCGCCCTCATCTAAATAGGCGGTCCAGTAATAGTCGGAATTTACGGCGTCCGCTGCACTCTCAATATCAAATCCTGCCAAGCTGTCTTCTACAAACCACGTGCTCAGTTCAGCGTCTAATGCAGGCAGATCGGCATGATCAGCACCTAAAACATCTGCTAGACTAACTGCATAATCTCGTGCCCAATTCGCTGCCCAGTTTGTGTTTAGATAGCTAAAATAGCCTACAAACGTAAGTAACAACATAATTGCCACACAGGCCAAAGCAACGAATAAGTGCGAGAGTGTCAGACGAAATTGAAGTGAGCGCATAATGCCTTAAGTTTATAGGCAAGTGCCCCGCAACGCATCGGTCTAAAGATGTAGATTTACCGACAAGCACCACACACATTCAAAGCAACGAACTAATGAAAATTGAAACAATCGCTATTCAAGCCGGGCGTGGTAACGACGCCGCAACTGGGGCCGTTATGCCACCAATCCATTTGTCTTCAACGTATTTACGCGGCAATGAAGGCGACTATATCTATTCACGGTCTGATAATCCTAACCGCCGTGCGCTTGAAGAATGCCTAACCGCATTAGAAGGCGCTGGCGCTGATGCGTGTACGTTTGCCTCTGGGATGGCGGCTGTGGCAAGTGTCTTCCAAGCGCTGAAAGCGGGCGATCATGTAATTTTGCCGGACGACACCTATTTTGGCGTGCGTAAATTGGTCACTGAGTTGCTTGGCAAATGGGGGCTCACGCACACCATGGTTGATATGACGGATCTAGCCGCCGTGGCCGCCGCCATGCAACCTAACACCACGCTGGTCTGGGCGGAGACGCCCTCTAACCCAATGCTCAAGGTGACAGACGTGGCCGCCGTGGCAGAAATTGCCCACGCTGGCAACGCCAAGCTAGGGGTTGATGCAACCTGGTGCTCCCCGCTATTGCAGCAAACGCTTGCTTTAGGGGCAGACTATGCCGTCCATTCCACTACCAAATATTTGGGTGGACACAGTGATTTAACCGGTGGCGTTGTGGTTGCCCGCACCGTAGATGACGCGTGGACTGCTGTCCGCGAGCAGCAAGAATTTGGGGGCGGCGTGCCGAGCGGGTTTGACTGCTGGCTCTTGTTACGGGGCATTCGCACGTTGCCATACCGCATGCGTGGCCATTGTGAAAACGCCATGAAAGTCGCGCAATACTTAGAACAACATCCGGCCGTGCACACAGTGCACTATCCGGGGCTACCTAGCCACCCCGGGCATACCGTTGCGGCCAAGCAAATGTCCGATTTTGGTGGCATGCTCTCTGTGCAGGTCAAAGGGGGCGCAGCGGCAGCCGACCGCGTTGCAGGAAAAACAAAGATCTTTTGGCGGGCCACCAGTCTTGGCGGAGTGGAAAGCCTCATTGAACATCGCGCCCCAGTGGAAGGGGAAGGCACGCAGACGCCAATGGATTTACTACGCGTTTCCGTTGGATTGGAACACGCTGATGATTTAATTGCAGATTTTGCACAAGCGTTAGCGGAATAGAGATAAAGAATCTAACCCGCTCTGAGGAAACAATTGCAGTAAAAACTAGCTCAGTTCAGTCTGTAAATAAAAACGGCTCCCGCTTGCGGAGCCGTTTTTTGTTTCTATGTGAACGCTGATAAGGGATCAGTTATTTCTTAGCCCGAATCATCAGGTGAAAGCCCCAGCGCCGATTGAGCCGATCCACAATCGGTCCAATCAATTTGGATTTGAGCGTTTTAGGATCTTGCAATGCACCTGTTGCGCTGAAATTGGAAATAAAGCGGAAATCACGCAATCCAGAAAACAAGTCGCGTGAGGTTTGGTGGGTATACACACGGGAGATTGGGTTTTGCAACCCGCCAAAGTCTGTTCCTGATCGCACGACATCATTAAGTGTAAGCCGTTGCCCGGCCGGCATCACAAGGTCTTTCCAGTGCGGCATCCGCTGTAGCAACCAAGACCGAATAAATTTTGGCGCATAATTTACAGCTGCCATCATCAACCCTAATTTGATTACAATGTCCCACCAATACCAGAGTGAGTTCTTGTGATATAGCATGACGCTGATATTGCCCTCGGGCTTTAAGATTCGCTCTATTTGTTTTGCGGCCGCATTTGTATCTGGAGAGTGATGAATGACGCCTGAAGAAAATACTTCGTCAAATGCTTCTGAGCGAAATGGTAAGTTTTCAGCATCGGCCACTAAAAAGTCTGCTTTGAGATTGCGCAACGCAAAACGCTCTTTTGTGAGCTGCACAGCTTGTGGCGCTAAATCCATGACAGTTAAGTTTGCCCCAGCACGTCCTAGGCATTGTGCGTTATAGCCCATCCCGCAACCCAGCTCTAGCGTTCTACGCCCGTTGGTACGATCGAACTCATAGTCTTCTGCCAGGGTTGGATATAGCAAGCTGGTTTGGCGGTCACGCTCGTCAAAGTATTTGATGCGGTCAGCACGCAAGTGCGCAACTTCAGCAGCGCCAGCAGGATGGCGATTCCAATAATCTTGAACATCGTTTAGGGTTGGTTTTGTCATAGCGGGCATATTTTAGCCGAAGTACAGCTATTCGTGCAGCAGCAGAATCGTTTAATTACGCTTCGCGCCATTCTCCCGGCTTAAGTCCGTCTAACGTCCAATCGCCAACGCCGTAACGGATCAGACGCAACGTAGGGTGCCCCACCGCCGCCGTCATGCGCCGTACTTGGCGTTTGCGGCCTTCAGTCAGAATAAGCGTGAGCCAGCAGGTGGGTACAGATTTGCGTTCGCGGATGGGCGGCGTGCGTGGCCAAACTTCTGGCGCATCCATCAGGGCTGCTCGGGCGGGGCGCGTACGGCCTTCTTTTAGGTCGATGCCTCGGCGCAATTGCAGCAGCGCATCATTAGAAGGGATGCGCTCTACTTGCACCCAGTATGTTTTTTGCAGCTTATAACGCGGGTTGCTAATTTGCGCTTGCTGTCGCCCATCATCTGTCAAGACAATCAACCCTTCACTGTCATAATCCAACCGACCCGCTGGATAAACGCCGCGGACTGGCACGTAATCCGCTAATGTTTGCCGACCAGCTTGGTCTGTAAACTGTGGCATGACTTGAAAAGGTTTGTTTAATAGTATGAGCATATGAATAGCTGCGTTGACTTTACATCGTCAGAAACGGATTCATCCGTCTCTCAGCACCAATCGTTGTGTTTTCACCATGACCACTGTAAACAACGGTTTCATCCGGCAACGGCATGAAATGCGTGTGGATGCTGTTCATGAGCACTTCGTAGCTGCCACCGGGTAAGTCGGTGCGGCCAATGCTTTGTTGGAACAACACATCCCCACCAAACAGGCTGTTGCTTTCGGCGTGGTAAAACGCAACGTGGCCTTGCGCATGCCCCGGCACAAACAACACCTTAAAGGTATGTGCACCAAGGGTTAGCGTTGGTACATCATCCAGCCACATGTTGATTGGCGGTAAGTCTGGGATTTGCACGCCCATCATTTTTGCGCCGCCGCCATAGTCATACAACCCTTTATCGCCGCTGTGCAGCGCAAGCGGCAAGTCTGGGGTGGCGGCCATCAGGCCGGGCACAGCCAGAATATGATCCCAATGGGCATGGGTGAGCCACAGTGCCTGTAAATTCCAGTTATTGGCGGCAATGCGCGCTTGGATGAACTTGGCATTATCAGACGGATCAATGACGACACAGTCTTTTGTTTCACTGTCGGCAACGATGTAACAATTGGTGCCAATTGGGCCAAGTGAATGTTTTTCAATGGTGAGCATACGACTATCCTACGTGCAGATTTGAGTTTTGATGGATTTTGAAATTCCCATTCTCTACTTCAGAAAAAGTGATTATAATAGGCGGCAGTGCTGGTATTTTTTGGTACTAGCCCGTCGCCCGTACTGTAATATGCAGTACGGGTTTTTTTATTTCTAGTCACAACTATACTGCCTTTATTTTTACTGGCACATTCTAAATAGAAGAATTTCTGCAAGTATACGCGTGGTTTGCGCTATCATGTGGAAAGCACTTTAGACAATTCCTGCCCGCAATTGCTTTTATAAGTAAATTCGCTGCAAATTGCCTAACAAATCCCCCATATAAAAAAGGACACGCAATATGAGTAATCAACTCGCAGTCTTTATAGACTTTGAAAACGTTGCATTATGGGCCGAACAAGAATTCCTTGACTTCGAAATCACGACCATTATGGAATTCCTGCAAGGTCGCGGGCCGGTTGTTATCAAACGGGCCTACGGCGATTGGAGCCGCTTCTCGCGCTATCGCGACCAGCTCCTCAACAACTCCATCGATCTCATTCAAATGTATAGCCTGCGCGCTGCCAAGAACCGCGCCGATATTCGCATGGCAATGGATGCGCTCGAAACCGCCATCACCCGCGACAAAATCGAAACGTTTGTGATTGTATCTGGCGATAGCGACTTTGGACCGCTAGTGTCTAAGCTGCGTGAGTATGGCCGCTACACGTTAGGCGTTGGCCCGCGCGATGTGACGCATCCGCTGCTGGTCAAAGCGTGTGATGAATTTGTGTACCTCGAAACGGTATTGGGCGAAGCGCCGGAAATTTCTGCCGAACGCTCACAAGGTGATCAAGAAGCCGCCCGGGCGTTGTTACGTAAAGCGCTTAGCGTGCACAGCCAACGGGTTGAAATCCCTGTATCAGTCACGCGCCTGAAGCAAACCATGATGCAGATTGATCCAGCCTTCAATGAAGTGCACTTTGGGTATAACCAATTCCGCAACTGGCTAGAAGACTACAGCGACCAAATGCAGATGTTCAGCAAAGGGCTGGAACTATACGTTGCTCCAATTGAATATCAGCCACCAGCTGAATTTACGCTGACGCCGTTCAAAACAACCGGTCGCAGCCGCTCTCCACAACCGATTCAGATCCCGCGTGACATTGAACAGCAATACACGCAAATCTTTAGTCGGCTCAAAATGACCGCCACTGACTTCGCCACCCGCCGCGATGTGCTGCGCGATATTTACCGCGAACTCACCGACCAATCTGGCGAACGCACAACAGACCAACTGTTAGACGAACTGCGCGAACAATATGAAGGTCAAGGCCTCATCCGTAGTAAGACCACGCTACGCCAAATCTGGCAAATGGGCTTCCGCCAACGCGCATATAACTACAAAGGCGAATACGCCTCTGTTCATGTGCCGGTGTGGCTGTCTGATGAAGTGAAGAGCGAAGCGGACTTTGTCAAAATGGCAGAAAGCGGCTTTGTTTACGCGGTCATCCATGCTGGGTTACAGGTCAAAAAAGCCAACCTTGCCAATATTCTGGTCGGTGATACGGCGCAAATCGAGTATATCGATACCTTGCTAGAAGACCTGCAAGCCCGCAAGCTAATCGAACGCAGCGGTGAACGGTATGTGCTCGCTGGCAAAGACTCAATCCCATTGGTAGAAGATGCTGCTCTCGCAACCATCATCAAAGACATCGATGAGATGGATCTGCCAGAAAACATCGAAATCACGCCTGCGGCGGCCCGCACCATGGCGCGTACCGCAATGGTGCAACGCTCGCAAGACTTTGCCGCTGCCGCGCGCAATTCACTACTGGCGTGCAAAATGCAGTGGGAAGCCGTCTCTAACAACATTGATGGCGCGAGCTTAGAAGACTTACGCTGGTACATGGCCTCTTACGCCTCTGTAAAAGCGGGTGAACAATCACAAGTGCACCGTGACTACGCTGGCTCACGACCCTATTACTTGGCCTTCTTCTCGCTTGTGACTGAAGATGATCCACTCTGGACACGCATGCGGGGTCTGGTGAATCCGATGCTGTCTTACTACTGGGCCAACGCTGGCCGCGAACACGGTGTTACCGTGGCAGGGAAACAAACGCCCGCCCAAACCGCGATGTTTGCCGCCACACATAGCAACAAAGATCTACGGGCCTTATGGGTTGAAATTACCCAGTCACTCGCAGATGTCAATCCGCTGCTTGTTAGCCGCGTTGCCAACCAACTGCGCCTAACCCGCACCGACTCGCCTGAATACGAACAAGTCGCGCGCCAGCTCGACCAAATGCTCAACCAATAAAAGAAAAGAGTAGAGAGGTAGAGAAGAGAGGCTGTGTGCTTTTCTCTCTACTCTTTTCTCTTTCTTCTCTATGAATTGGGATAAACGCTACCCTTCTATTCCAGATATGGAAGCCGCCGCTGCCAAGCGCATGCCGCGTTTTGTGCATGACTATTTGGTCGGTGGCTTAGGGCTAGAAGGGGCGGTGTCCCGCAATCAGGCAGCACTCCAAGACGTGCTGCTGCTGCCCCGTTACCTTTCAGACGCCCGCGATGTCCAGCTTGAGACCACCATTTTAGGCAAAACCTACGCCGCGCCCTTTGGCATTGCGCCGTTGGGGTTAGCCGGGTTGCTCTGGCCAAATGCCGAACGCATTTTGGCGACTGCCGCACAAGCGCATAACGTGCCGTATATGCTGAGCACCTATGGCAACATCAGCCTCGAAGCGCTCAAAACCGAGACCAATGTGGACGCGTGGTTTCAGTTTTATCCACCAGAACCGGCTGACCTTGAAACGGACTTGCTACAACGTGCGCAAAACGCTGGTTACAACACGCTGATTCTGACCGTTGATATTCCCGTTGCCACCCGCCGCGAACGCGATATTCGCAATGGCATTACCGTGCCGCCCACCTTCAATCTGAATACGTTGTGGCAAATGGTGACGCACCCCGGTTGGGCGCTGCGCATGTTACGCATGGGTATTCCAGAATTTGAAACGCTCAAGCCTTACTATCCACCGGGGCCGTCGGTTACCACTTCGGTCAAATTTATTGCCGAGAAGATGGAAGGCCACATCACGCCACAGCGCTTCAAACGCATTCGCGATCAGTGGCCGGGCACAATTGTGGTCAAAGGCATTCTTAATCCACAAGATGCGCAAGATTATTTAGCGCTTGGCGCAGATGGCTTGATTGTCTCTAACCACGGCGGGCGCCAGTTTGATGCCGCCCCCGCTGCACCCACAGTGTTGCCGATGATTCGCAAAGCCGTTGGCGACGACGTGCTGCTGATGGCCGATGGCGGGGTGCGTTCTGGGTTAGACATTGCGCGTTTACTCGCGCTCGGTGCGGATTTTGTGCTGATTGGCCGGCCGTTTATCTACGCACTGGCCGCCATGGATAAGCACGGTGGCAACCAAGTGTTGTGGCTGCTGCAACAAGAGCTACAGCAAGCGCTAGCGCAACTGGGCTGCGACTCGGTTGCCAAGCTCCCCGCGTTTTTATTTGAACCTCATGACTGAACCTTGTCCTTGTGGTCGCCCAATGGCCTATGCCCAATGCTGTGGCGCAATCCACGCCGGAGACGCCACCGCTGAAACCCCAGCAGACCTGATGCGCTCGCGGTATAGTGCGTTTGTCAAAGGCAATGTGGACTATCTCATTGCGAGTCGGCATCCGCGTTATATTGAAGCGAACACTGCCCAAGACTTAGCCGAAGCGATTGCGATTACCAATTGGGTTGGGCTACAAGTGTTGCACAGCGAAGTGCTTACGCCTAAAACGGGACAAGTCGAATTCAGCGCCTTTTCGCAGCGTGCTGGCAAGATCCATCAGCAGCATGAGCTATCAGACTTTGCGCGTTATAAAGGGCGCTGGGTTTATACAGAAGGGCAAGCGCTGCCGCCAATAGACTGGAAACGAAATCAACCGTGTTGGTGCAATAGCGGTAAGAAATATAAGCATTGCCACGGATAGCTGTAATAAACAAACGCCTTTTCTTCATCTACAGGCAGGGCTAGGCGGCAAGTGTTTATCTATTTCTTACCGCTGTTTTCTCTGCATTGGGGCTTTGCTTCTTCGCTAGCCGTTACACAGCATAACCCGTAGGGAATCAGGGCAGTCCTAAATCGCCCGACTCTCGTATAATTCTCCATTGTGTCGTATTTAGTAGCGCGTACTTTAGTGATGATCGCCGTTATCATCCTGTTCATATTACCGGGTGTCTTGCTGTATCCCCTGCTCAAACCGCGAGGGATCGGGCGTGGCCTTTCCGTTGGCTTAGGGCTAGTGGGAATTGTGTGGCTGTTCTCAATGGTGGGGACGTTATTCCGCTATCAGTTTGCATTGGTCTTTCTGCTCAATATTGCGGGCATCGGTACGCTGATTTGGCTAAATATGCGCAGTGGCTACACATTGCGCACGTTGGTCCAAACCATTCTGCCGCGCTGGCAACGTTGGCAGTGGCTGTTAGTCGCCGCAATTAGCGTGGCGTATCTTGGGCTGACCTATATTCCGTTTGTGCCATGGGATACAGACGCGCAAGGCTTTAGCTGGCTGATTCTGACCGTACAAAAAAGCGGCACGATCAACACGCTTGCGCCGTTTCATCCGCAAATTGGTTGGTTCTATTCCCCGTCATTTTTTGTAATGGGCGCGTTACTAGCCGATCTAACCGGAGCCTCTACGCCGGATGTTGCATTGGGCCTTGGTCACGTGTTGGGGTTAGGCCTAGTGTTCAGCTTAGGCACCTTAGGCCGCATAATCAAAGGCGAAGCGGGCTTTTGGTGGAGTTTAGTGGTGGCTGCCAGCAGCATCGCGCTGCTAACCAGCCTGATGGACTCGGCTTACACCACCATGCTAGGGCTATGGCTCACGGTGACGTTCTTGCTCTGCTTAGCGCGTAGCATCACAACCACTACCGCTGGGTATCTCTCTTTTGATGTGCTTTGCAGCGGGTTGGCCTTAGCAAGCGTGTTACTAGGGCACGGCGACGCCATCATCCAATTGCTGATTGTGTACCTGCCGTTTTACATTGTTGGCGCACTTGCCAAGCCTCGGTTTACGCAAAAACAATATCTAACGCTGACCATCATTGTGCCCGTGTTGGGTGTGTTGCTGGCTGGGCCATGGCTTTTAGATAACTTCAACCTGATTCTCAACATCGATGTGCATGAACGGCAATCGCCAGTGCCGTGGTTTGGGCAAGCCATTTGGTACCTCAACGGCTATTGGCTGCTAGCTGTGGGCATTCTGGCGTCTGGTTGGGCGGTTTATCGGCGGCATTGGCTAGGCTTGTGGTGTGCGCTGTGGCTATTGGCAACCTTTGAGTTTGGCCTGTGGGGCAATATTGATGCAATCTCCAAAGCCACCGCGTTAGACCCGCTTAGCGTGGGGTATCCATACGGTATTGTTTGGCACGCGCCAATTGTGCCACTGCCAATTTTGGCAACGTTACTGCTAGTGCCGCTTGGCACGTGGTTAGCACCTAAGGTGGCTTGGCAGCGCTGGCGCACAGGCTTTTTTAGCCTAACGCTATTGGCAACCTTTGTTGGCCTGCTGGCAACGCCACTGCTTATCAAGACGGCTACCCAGCGGTTATCCGGTGGGCCGGTGATGGCAATTGCCTCACCAGCCGACTTACAAGCCTATGCCTGGCTAAAGCACAATACCCCAACCGATGCGCTTCTGCTAAACTACCCCGGTCATTTTGAAGGCCAATGGGCACCAGTCTATGCAGAACGTGAAGCCATCTATGAACGGGAACAACTGTTTTTCATTGGGGCACAATCGCTTTTTGCCCGCTGGGATCTGCTTGCGCCGGTTTACCATGACCCTGTCAACCCACAGTCTAAAGTGCTGATTGAACTGACCGGGGTAGACTACATCGTAGTGCCGCAGTGGCAAGGCAACCCAGACAGCTTCAAACGTGACTATCAGCGTTTGCGTTTGCCAGATAACACCACCCAGCTTAGTTGGTTTGCCGATGCAGACTACCTGACGCTTGTGGCAGAGTTTGATGGGGCGCAAATTTATCAGGTCAATAACACTCAATAAGCAACGTGCAGTTGAACGTTGCCATTTTTCTATGCGAATTCTTCACATCATTCCTTATTTCTATCCAGCTTGGGCCTATGGCGGGACTTGCCGTGCGGCTTGGGAGCTTGCCCGCGCGCTTGTGCGTAAAGATCAAGAGGTGGTTGTGTTCACAACCGACGCCCTTGACGCTAAAGAACGCGCTCGCCATGAATATGAAGTGGTTGATGGGGTAGAAATTCACCGCGTGCGCAACCTAAGCAATCACTTGGCTTGGAGCCGCCTATTTATGCCGTGGGGCTTTGGCAGCGCCTTGCAGGCAGAGCTAGAAAAGGCGGATGTCGTGCATATCCACGAGTATCGGTCCTACCTGAATGCGGTTACGCTGAAGCACCTTGAACGCAAGAGCTTGCCGTTTGTGCTCACCGCCCAAGGCGGCATGCCACGCATTATGGGGCGTTATGCGCTAAAGGCTGTTTACGATCAGTTATACGGTCAGCGCATTGTCAATAATGCCTGCCGCTTACACGCGCTAAACGAACTAGAACATGGCCAATTCATTGACCTAGACGTTGACCCTAATCGCATTTCGATTTTGCCAAACGGCGTAGATCTCGATGAATACCGCGAGTTGCCAGAAGTCAACGGCTTCCGCGATCGCTTTGACATTCCAGCAGACGTGCCAATTGTGCTGTTCTTGGCGCGCATCAATGAAATCAAAGGCGTAGATTTCTTAGTCAATGCCTTCAATAAAGTACGGGAAAGCGTGCCAGACGCCATCCTCTTGATGGTTGGGCCAGATGATGGCTATTTAGACGTTATCGAGCGCCAAATCAACACGCTGGGCTTGAATGACCAAGTGCGCTTTACTGGCTACCTAGACGGTGACGACAAGCTGCAAGCCTATCAGGTAGCGGATGTGTATGTGTTGCCTTCTAAGTATGAAATGTTTGCCATCACGCTGCTGGAATCGCTGG
Source organism: Anaerolineales bacterium (assembly GCA_020630175.1). Lineage (GTDB taxonomy): Bacteria > Chloroflexota > Anaerolineae > Anaerolineales > UBA6668 > JAHDIM01. Next base: position 37,678 of record JAHDBW010000010.1, on the reverse strand, counting down.
CGTGTGGCACACCAATTATTGCCACTGACCGCTGTGGCTTGGCCGACTATGTACTGCGCAACGATCTCGGCTCAATTGTGGAATACGGTGACGAAGACTCGCTCAATGATGAGATTCTCAAAGCGCTGCAATCCCCGCAACAGGTTGCTGGCCGCGCCGCGCGTTCCCGCCAATACGTGCTAGACAACTTCGGCTGGGATAGCATCGCGCAAAACTGGCTCACGGTTTATAAAGACTGCATCGACAACTGTGAAGACTGCTAATACGTAAGGAGTAATGCGTATTTTTCCCTATCGTTCAACCTTTCTTCCTGCGTCGCAACGTGCCATTCAGCACTTAACACATTACGCATTAGCCCTTACGCATTAGTTCCCCATGTGTGGCCTTACCGGACTCTTCCACATCACCGACTCTGCGCCAATTGACGCGGACTTACTCGGCAAAATGACCGATGTCATCACCCATCGCGGGCCAGATGACGACGGGACTTACCTGTCTGAAGCTGGGCACGTGGGGCTTGGCTCACGGCGCTTGTCGATTATTGATCTTTCGCCAGCCGGGCATATGCCCATGCACAACGCCGATGGCAGCATTTGGATCGCGTATAACGGCGAGTCCTATAACTTTGCGCCACTGCGTGAAGACCTCATCCGCAAAGGGCATACGTTCAAATCAACGGGCGATACGGAAGTGGTGCTGCACCTGTATGAAGAATACGGGCCAGACTGCGTCAAACTGCTGCGTGGCATGTACGCCTTTGCCATTTGGGATACGCGCAAGCAACGCCTCATGTTGGCGCGGGACCGCATTGGTATCAAGCCACTGTATTACACGCAAACCGCAGGCAAGCTGATTTTTGGCTCTGAAATCAAGAGCATTTTGCAACACCCGCAGGTGGAACGGCGCGTAGATGAAACCGCGTTCTACCACTTCATGACGTTTCTCACGTCACCAGCGCCAAACACGCTGTTTGCGGGCATCAAAAAGCTGCCGCCAGCGCATTACGCCTTGATTGGGCTTGATGGTGCGCTCAACCTCCAAAAATATTGGGACCCGTTTGACGATGCGCAAGACCTAACCAAGGTCAACGATGCCGACGCCGCGCAGCTGATTCAAGACAAGCTGCGTGAAAGCATCAAGTTACGCATGGTGTCTGACGTGCCGTTTGGCGTGTTGCTTTCTGGCGGCATTGATAGCAGCACCAACGTGGCGCTGATGGCCGAACAAATGGACCGGCCGGTGCAAACGTACACCATTGGCTACGAAGGCCAATCTGGTGCGGCGCATAATGAATTTATGTACGCGCGGCAGGTGGCGCAGCAATTTGGAGCCGATCACCACGAACTGCAGCTGGCCGAACAAGACCTGCTCGATTTTCTACCTAAGCTGATTTATCACCAAGATGAACCGATTGCCGATCCGGTCTGTGTGCCGGTGTACTTCGTCTCGAAGCTTGCCAAGGATAGCGGTACCACCGTGGTTCAGGTGGGCGAAGGGGCGGATGAGCTGTATAGCGGCTATTCACACTGGATTGCTGATCAACGCCTGATGCAAAACGCGGTTTTCAAAGGGTTTGGCATGCTGCCGAAGCCGCTGCGTAAACTGGCGTATGGCGCCTCACAATCTATGCTGAGCGAAGTGCGCGCCGAATATGTGCGTCGCACCGCGCACGGTGAAGAGCTGTTCTGGGGCGGCGCAATTGCCTTTGGTGAGCGCATCAAACGCCGCTTGCTTTCGCCAAGTCTGCTCAACCGCGTGGGCGCGATTTCATCGCACGAAATTGTGGCCGGTTATCGGGCTGCGTATAACGAAAATGCGACCATCAAAGACGACCTAAGCTGGATGACGTACGTCGATCTCAACTTGCGGCTGCCAGAATTGCTGCTGATGCGCGTCGATAAAATGGCGATGGCAACCAGCATTGAGCCACGCGTGCCGTTTTTGGACCATGAATTTGTGAGCCTTGCGCTCAGTTTTAGTCAACGGCAAAAAATCGGCACGGACTTTCAGCCCAAGAAGTTGCTCAAGCAAGCGGTGCGCGGCGTGATCCCAGATGAGATTATTGACCGCAAGAAGCAGGGCTTTTCTGTGCCGGTCAAAGCTTGGCTAAACGACACGTTGGGTAACTACACCCGTGAAAAATTACAGGCCTTTTGTGCCCGCACAGACTATTTCAACTGGCCTGAAGTGGAGCGCTTGCTAAACGCCAATGATGAATTGGTTTGGTACCTACTGAACTTTGTGCTGTGGCACGAGCTATGGATTGAAGAGATCTAAAGTTTATTTTGTAGCTTGAATCGATTTGATAAGCTTATAGATATGACTGCCAAAGCTTTTTGGCCAGCGGGCATTTGCGTCAGTATCTAATTTCTGAGCTTGCGCTACAGCATGGTCTAAATGTGGAAGAAAGTGATCTGTGTTCAAATTCGATTTTGAATAGCTACCCAACTTGTCAATCAATTCTAATTCTAAAGCAGTGCGGTTACTTGTTTGCTTGTTGTTTTCAAAAAGCTGCGATAATTTAGAATCTGTGTAATCGGATACATCAACTATATGCATGAGGAACCATGCTTCAATTGCTGGATTACTGATAGCAATTTCAAGGTTTTGTTGATTAAAAACCTGCTGCGCAACACTAGCTAACTTTTCATCCCCCCAACGGTCAACATCACTAACCAGCCACAGTTCGTCGTCATCACTAAGGCTATAACTTCTTTTGAATTTCTGTAGTTCATCTAACACATATTGAGGAGCCGATTTAGTGTCTTTACGTTGTAAGACTTTGACTTGGATGCGTGTGCTGCGAAAATACTGAGGTGATATTAAATCGGTGAAGTACGTAACAGCAGCTTTAGTGTCTTCAGTCGCAATAATAATGAGACGAGCATCTCTAACTGTAGAAACTCGTTCTAAAGGACGTCGTCGTTTGCTCAAGGGGCTATCCTGAAATTTGATCTTTCAAAACATTACCAAAGGCAGGAATAGCACCATAACGACCGTTTAGGTAACCTTTACCAATTTTTCGATCATTTCTTGGCTTGAATTCTTCTAATGAGTACACTTCAGATTGCCCCGTGGAGGGATCTTTTTCGACAAACCAATACTCGTCCCTGCGGAGAAGATCTAAGTCTAATAAGGTAGCGTCATGAGTTGACATAATGAGTTGGCAAGCAGAATGGTCGCGGCCTAAGTATAGTTTTATAAACTCCCTAACTAAGTTTGGGTGTAAACTTCGGTCAATCTCGTCAATAATAAAGACCTCAGTATCGTTTTTCTCTGTGTGTAGCACAGGAAATAAATCCAAGAGACGTTGTGTTCCATCAGACTCTTCACTTTGCCAATCAAAAATCACATCGGTGCCATCTGCTCGCAGGTGCCTAGCTGCTAACCCAGAGACTTTGACATCATTGTTTTTGTTTAAGTTAACAATAAACCTTCCTAAAGGAAAGACATCGACTGCCATACCTTTTTCCTCAGATAGATCGCCTATAATATCGGAAATAACACCTTCTGGAAGACTATCAATCGGAACTTCTTTAAGGTGAACCTCTTTGACTCCTGTGCTCATGTCGGTTAGGAAACTCGATAAATTCTTACTAAAGACCTTATCGTTTTCAATAGCGATTTGGACACCAGTCAATCTAGATGTAGGATAAACTATTTTCAAGACCGACCCGAACCAACGATATATGTTTTTGTATTCATCTACATTGTCATCTAAAGCTTTAGAAAGGAACAGCTGATTTGGCCTTGTGCTACGTGCGACAAACTTTAGAAAGTCTTTGTTTTCTTTTGATTTATCGCTGAGGTTATAAAATCTGACGCTTGCTTTTCCTGTGTCCTCTGTAGTTCGCTTAAATAATACTCTTTCTGATTTCTCAGTCGATGAATACAGCGACTCACTAATGATTTTTTGAGTAGTAATTTCAAACCCATAGATGTATGCCTGATTATTAATAATAAATTCAAGTTCAAATTTGGAAGAGTTTGTTTTATTTTCTTCCCATAACTTAAACTGCTGTAAAAGAATACGACTGTTTGGTCTTGGACTATCAAGCACTAGTTTTCTCATGAAATCTAATGCTTTGACTAGATTAGATTTACCTGAGGCATTAGCGCCATAAATTAATCCAGTCCTAAGTACGTCAATATCATTGGGTTTAACAGCCCTAATGATATGACTATCATGTCCTATACTTCGCCCAGGAATCATAGAGAAAGAAACTTCTTCTCCGAAGGATCGAAAATTTGAGACTGTAAAGCGAACAATCATTGTTATATACGCCAATTTATACTTGAGATAATAAGTAATACGAGAAAATTTCTCGTATTATAGCTTTTCTTTGTAATAGAGCAACTTGTCCATACCGAGTGCAGTAAATGTATTTGAAGTCGCACATGCAAATTTCTGTCATGTACGACACGTAAACGATAATTTAGATTTCACTATGCCATTCAAAAAACATTTTCACTATTGCCTTGGATTCAAGCTATATGTAAGGAGACAAAGCTTCATACATTCAAGATGTTGAAAATTAACTCAAAATCTTACTAAACTTAACACTATGAAAATTGCTAAATTAACAGTTGATGATGTTAAAGAGTGGACATCTACCACTTACTATTCACGTGGGCATCGTTATTACAACCAAGGGGCAATTCAATCTCCCCAGCTTTTAGGTAGCCGGCTTACTGCAAAATGCGCTGGAAGTTATAGTGACTTTTATGAGGTTTGGGTTGAGCTAGATGAAAATGAAATTATTGAAGCAGATTGTTCCTGCCCAATTGGGGATGGTGGCTACTGTAAACATGCTGTTGCTTTATTACTAACATGGGTGCACCAGCCTGAAAAGTTTGGTCAAAACACTGTTGTTGTAGACGGAAGCCTTACTAATAAGGATGTAACTATGTCACTTGCTGATTTACTAAATGCAAGTGATAAAAAAAGTTTGGCGCAGTTATTACATAAAATAGTTAAGCAGAATCCAGAGTTGTATACACATGTCTTTACAACCTTAGCTGCGCAGCAGAATGTTGGACCAAAGATTGATGAAAATAATTTGCGGCAGCAGGTTGAACAGGCACTTAAACGCGCGCACTATATGACCGGCTACGAAGATGATGCTACGGGCTTAATATCTGATTTGCAGAAGATACTAACTGTAGCTGACTCCTATCAAACAGCAGGCCGTTTTGAAGGTGCAATGCAAATTACTTGTGTCGTTATGAATGCAATCATAACTTCATTCGAAGACATTGAAGATTATGAAGGATTATTGCCAGACTTTTTTACAGATGTAATTGAACGCATAGCGCTATGTCTACCTAAGATCAAAAATGCTAAATCGCGTTGGATATGTTTAAAGCTACTTACAACTATTGATGATCTGAACTTTGAATCTGGAGACGTTACTGTTTCCAATGTGCTATTGGACAACATCAATGCAAAAGAGCGAACGAAGGTTGCTAACATTTATACCACTCGCTTAGAAAGTAGCATAGTGCACCGTAGGGCATGGCCTGCAATGCACTATGGTGAGTTTTTAATCCAATTGATCGGATCAGATCTTTCTGATGCCAATTACATGGAGATCTGCAAGAAAGCGAACCTGAAACAACACTTAGTAACTCGATTATTAGAAATCGGAAGCGTGTCTGGGGCTATTGACGCTGCAAAACAAAGTGATAGCTGGACTTTAACCCAAATTGCAGATGAATTTGTTCACTTTGGCTACGCGGCTGAAGCAGAAGCGCTCATTGATGAACATGCTCAAAACCGAAACGACCATAATGCGCACCATTACATAGAAAAATGGAAGTTAAAAAGAGCAGAACAAACAAATAATTGGCAAGCCTTTATTGCGATAGTGCAGAAGAGGTTTCAACGATCTCCTAACAAAACACTTTACTCGACTCTGAAAACAGCCTATGCAAAAACGGATCTAAATTGGCTTGAAGCACAAGAGCAAATACTCGCGCCACTAATTGAATCTGGAGATTTTAGTTTGTTGGCCAGAATTCACCTGATTGAAAATCGCATTGAGGACGCAATTCGTATATTGCCTAAAGCGTTTTCTCCTGATTATCATATTTGGGATATCGATGTTTTTCACGAGGTTGCGGAGGCAGCAAAGAAACAACATCCGCACGCTACCGTCAGTATTTATAGACGCCTCGCCAAAATATTTATTAATAACCGGGGGCGTGATAATTATAAAGAGGCATGCCGTCTTCTAAAAAGATGTAAAGCAGTTTTGTTTAGTATTAATGCCAAAGATGAGTGGCGTTCTCTAATTTCAGACATAAAAGCTAACTATGCGCATTTGCCGGCATTGATTGATGAAATCAAAAAGGCTAAATTACTGTCTTAGTCAATTTCAGCACAGTGCTGGGCACTGAATTACCACTAATAACTAGCGTGTGTTTACACGCCGCCTATGACAATACTTTTTACGGCACTGCTTGTGCAGGATTCATTGAGAACTTCATAATCAGTAACCGTTATCGTTGATGTCATCAACAACATAGCCAGCATAAGCATAGTGATAATACGTTGTCACACTAATTGCGCATGCACTTATCACCATACCGGAATCAAAAAGCCGCTGGTCTTTTGCAGGACTAGCGGCTTTGCTTATTTCACTAACGAGTGGACCTTACGCTTCCGTAAATTCCCCATCAATCACGTCATCTTCCTCAGGCTCATCTGAGTAGGTGTCGTGCATATCGCCAGCGCCGTCTGCGCCGTTGCCGTTAGCGGCGTAGGCTTGTTGACTGAGCGTGTACGTGGCTTGTTGCACTTGTTGGCTCAACTCTTTGATCTTGTTGGTGTCTTCCGTTTGCGAGACTTGGCGCAACTCTTCGATTTGGCTAGTGATGGCACCTTTGTTGGTGTCATCGAGCTTGTCGCCCAAATCGGTCAGTGCTTTCTCAGCTTGATAGGCAATCTGATCGGCCTCGTTGCGGGCGTCGATCAAGTCTTTGCGCTTGCGGTCGTCGGCTTCGTAAACGCGGGCATCGTCCATCATGCGGTCAATATCGGTCTGTGACAAGTTCGTACTGGCCGTAATCTTGATGCTTTGCTCTTTACCAGTGGCCTTATCCGTGGCCATTACGTTGATGATGCCGTTGGCGTCAATGTCAAAGGTGACTTCAACTTGTGGCACGCCGCGCGGGGCTGGCGGAATGCCTTCTAAGCGAAAGCGTCCGAGCGTCATATTATCGCCAGCCATTGGGCGTTCGCCTTGTAACACGTGAATGTCTACGGCGGTTTGGTTGTCTTCAGCGGTGCTAAAGACTTGGCTCTTCTTGGCTGGAATAGTGGTGTTGCGTTCAATCAAGCCCGTCATCACACCACCCAGCGTTTCTAGCCCGAGGGTCAGCGGCGTGACATCTAGCAAGAGCACGTCTTTCACATCACCAGAGAGCACGCCACCTTGAATAGCCGCCCCTAGCGCAACCACTTCATCAGGGTTGACCCCTTTGTGCGGTGCTTTGCCGGTCATTTTCTCAACTAGCGCTTGCACCATTGGCATCCGGGTAGATCCACCCACCAAGACCACTTGGTCAATTTCGCTAATGTTGATGCCCGCATCTTTCAAGGCACTGGTCACCGGCACTTCAAGCCGTTTGACCAATTTGCTGGTCAGCTGTTCAAACATGCTGCGGCTAATGGTCATGTTGAGGTGCTTTGGTCCGCTTGCGTCTGCCGTGACAAATGGCAAGTTGACATCTGTTTGGTTGACGGTGCTAAGCTCAATTTTGGCTTTCTCAGCCGCTTCACGCAGCCGTTGCAGGGCTTGGCGGTCGTTGCGTAGATCAATCCCGTCTGATTTCAAGAATTCATCAGCGGCCCAATCCACAATGGCCCGATCCCAGTCATCCCCGCCAAGGAAGGTGTCGCCGTTGGTGGCTTTTACTTCAACCACGCCATCGCCAACTTCTAGCACAGAGACGTCAAACGTCCCCCCACCAAGGTCAAAGACCACGATGGTTTCGTTTTCATTTTTGTCCAACCCATAGGCCAACGCAGCGGCGGTTGGTTCGTTGATAATGCGTAAAACGTCCAGCCCGGCAATCTTGCCCGCGTCTTTCGTGGCTTGGCGTTGCCCATCGTTGAAGTAAGCAGGCACGGTAATAACCGCTTGCGTCACGGGGGTTCCCAGGTAAGCTTCGGCGTCTGTCTTGAGCTTGCCAAGGATCATAGCTGAGATTTCTTGCGGACTGTATGAGCGTCCGTTTTGTGGGATTTTGACCTGTGCTTCGCCGTTGCTACCTTTGACAATTTCATAAGGCAGGTTGCTAGATTTTTCGTCTAGTTCAGCGTAGCTTTGCCCCATCAAACGTTTGACAGAGTAAATGGTGTTTTCTGCATTGACCACGGCCTGGCGTTTAGCGGTTTGGCCCACTAGGCGTTCGCCGGTCTTGTTGAATGCCACAATCGAGGGCATGGTTCGCGTCCCTTCGGACGTTGCAATAACGGTTGGATCGCCGCCTTCCATAACGGCGACGACAGAGTTGGTAGTTCCTAAATCAATGCCAACTATTTTAGACATGTTGCGAGTTGCTCCTAACAAATATCCCGGTGTGTTCCCCGGATGTAAGTTTCATTTTGCGATCTGCCTTTATGTTACGGGCTGAGTGTAGGAGGAATATAAACAGCGTGTATGAGAAATATATGCGGGCAGCTATTACCCACACGGGGCTAAAGCCATTGTGCTTATCCCTTGTGCAAAGCCGCTAGGTTAAATAAAAAAGCAGCGCCAAAGTGGCACTGCTCTGTTTCAAAAATTATAACGTTATCGCACGCGGCGTTTCCACTCTTCTTTGAGCGTCAGCGATTCCAGTTCGTCTGGCGCGGAGGTCAGGAAGTCTAATAATAGGCGATTGAATTTAGTTGGGTCTTCCAACATTGGGTAGTGCCCCAATTCTGGAATAATGACGCGGTGCACATGGTTGAAGTCGTCACCGGGTAACCATGAGCTGCGTGGCGCAGCAATGGCCTGATCCCCTTCACCATGCACAAGCAAGGTTGGCTGCGGAATGCTAACCAGGTCACGGCGTAAATCGACAGATTCAAAGTCAGTCATCGAAGTACTGTACGCTTTTGGATCTAGCCGAGCGGTTTCATCACGCACTTCGCTGTAGCCGTTTGCCAACCATAAGTTAGCGTCTGACAATGAGCTTTGCTTCATGCGTGGATTGATTGTCGCCCCTGCCAGCGGCAAGCTGATACACATGGTGCGTGCCACATAGTCTGGGTTGCGGGCGGCAAAGCGGAGTGCCACAGCTGAGCCTAATGCATGGCCCACAAGCGCAACTTTTGCAACCCCCAGTGAATCTAAGAATTGCAAGACAAGGTCGGCTTGGGCGTCTAGCGTGTACTCGGTTGGCGTGCGATGGCTTGTGTCGCCAAAGCCCCATAAGTCAACCGCGTAACAACGATAGCGCGAACTCACCGCTTGCATTGTACGCACCCAATAGCGCCAAGAGCCTAACCAGCCATGCAGAAATACGATGCCTGGGCCACGGCCCAACACCTCGTAATGCACGATCTCGTTATCAACAACTATTGCGCTCATGATTGTAAAATGACGCGTTGTTTCGCTAAAGCAGCTTCCATAAATTGCCTTATAGAATGCGGCCTAACAAACAATGTCGTCAACTCATTGCTCCTCGGTTGCGGCGTGTTCCGCTAAAATTTCGCTGACCCTAGCAATTAGCACATCAGGGGCGAACGGTTTCAAAATATACTCGGTAGCGCCAGCGTTCATGCCTTGCTGCACTTCAATGTCTTGCCCTTTGGCAGACAAGAATACGACCGGCGTATCCTTCAAATTTTCATCTCGTTTCATCTCGACACAAGCTTCATGCCCTGTCATTTTGGGCATCCGGACATCCATGATGATAAGTTCTGGCAGAATTTCTCTTGCCATTTCAACTGCTTGTGCGCCATCTTCTGCTTGAACAATTTCATGTCCCGCATACTCTAGCGCAAATTTCACCAATGCTCGGATATCTGGCTCGTCTTCTGCGATTAATATCTTTGCCATACTATCTCCTTAGTCGTTTGCGTAGCCGGTTTACCCACCTAGCTAGCAACAACAAGTTCTCCAGTTTCTTCTACAGTTGGGAACAGCACGCTGAAGGTACTGCCGTGTCCACGGCCTTCGCTGCTCGCCCAAATGTGACCCTCATGCATTTCAACTAACCGTTGCACAATGCTTAGCCCCAAACCTGTTCCCGCAGACCCCAATACAAGGGAGTCTTCCCCGCGGAAGAACCGGTCAAAAATGCGGTTCTGCTCTTCTTGCGTTAAGCCAATCCCCGTATCTGTTACATCAACTTGTAATGCACCCGGCGTGCTATGCGCCTTGATGGTGATGGTGCAATCTTCCGGCGAGTACGCGTAGGCGTTGTCTACTAAGTTCGTAAACACCTGCACTAAGCGGCCTTTATCGCCAATCATGGCTGGCAAGGTTTCTGGCACGTTGGTGACAACTGTTGCCGGCTTGCCCACGCTCGAAATACGGCCGTGTAAGTTTTTGACAACTTCATCAATCACAACCGGCACTTCGATGATTTCTTTATTAAGTTTGACCTTACCGCTTTCCATGCGAGAGATGTCTAGCAGGTCTTCTACTAACATCTTCAACCGATCCGCATTAGATTTGACCGTGTTCAAGAATTCAACTTGCTTGTCGGTCAGGCCGCCGGTTGCGCCCATCAACATCAGGTCTACATAGCCTTTGATGGCGGTCATGGGCGTGCGCAGTTCATGGCTTACTGTGGCCACAAATTCAGTCTTGAGCCGATCCACTTCTACTTCACGCGTAATATCACGGAAGAGGGAAACCGAGCCAATAAAGACGCCGTTCTTATCAATTACAGGCGCAAGGTGTACAGACACCACGCGGTTATCATCTAAGTACAGCCGTTCAACCAAGAAATCGCCCGGTTGATAGTTGCTGGTGTCTCTGTTCCAACGCTCAATGGTTTCGACCCAGTTTTTACCAGCAGCGCCGTACAAGCCTAAGAACTCATCCACCGGATGGCTAATAATCTGCGGGCGGCTAATTTGCAAAATGTGCTCGGCAGACCGATTGAACAAGATCACACTGCCAAACTGATCGGCCACCATTACACCATCGGCAACCGCTTCCAAAATGGCGCGGCTCTTTGATGATTCCACTTGCTGCGTCCGCAACATTGACCCTAACCGTTCGGCTTGGTCACGGATGAGGCTATACAGCGCCGAGTTATTGATGGCAGACGCCACCTGATTGGCAGCAGCGGCCACAAGTTGCAGCTGATCGTTGTTGAAGGCGTTCTCTTTCCGGCTCAAAAAGATGAGCGCACCCAGCGCTTCTTCACCCGTAGACAGGGGCGCAGCCAAGAGCGACTTATAGTCCCCGATGTTTTCCAATGGAATTGGACGCGTTTCATCAGCCAGATTGTCAATAATCACGCTTTGGCGACTAGCCACAATCTCGCTGATCAAGCCGTTTTCTTCATCTGCAAACACAATCGAATTGTCACGCGGTAGGCGGGCCACATCGCCAATGCTACAGCGCATAATTAGCTGCTCAGTAGCAAGGTCAGTTTGCAATAAAATGCCCTGATCCCCGTTCAAAGATTGGTTTACCAACTGCAAGCCACGCGCCAACACGTCATCTAGGTCTAGGCTAGATGAAAGCTCAGTATTGATGCGCAAGAGCGTTGCGTTCAGGTCGCGTTCACGTTCTAGGTCTGCTGTGCGCTCGCGCACAATCAGGTTCAGGTTTTCATTCAGCTCACTTACGCGGCGTTCTTGCTCTGCTAGCGATGCTAAGCTGGATTCAAGTTCGACTGCGCGGCGTTCGGCGGCGGTAAACAAGCGTGTGTTTTCAATACCAAGCACGGCCTGATTCGCAAAAATCTCCATGACTTGAATTGTGCTGATCGCCGGCACCTTATGGTCTAGCGGATCGAACAAAAGCATTGCACCTAAGTTCTCACCAGTGCTGGCACTGAGTGGCACAAACAGCAGGTCACCAACGTTCCACGCATTTACATTATTGCTATCGGTGTGCCGCCCTGCGGAAAATTCCACGCCTAACAGCGCCGTGCGGACAGCTAAATCATTGCGGATCAGGTATGAGTTGCTAATGCTGTACTCGGGCAGCATTGTCAGTTCTTCTACGCGCATCCATGGCACTGAGTAGGACTGCATCGTATTGAATGTTGCAATGGGTAACCCAACGGCAGCCATATGTTGCAGTTCGCCCGTTTCAGGTGAAATCACACTAATAATGACGGTATTGAAGCCGGCCGATTCTTGCACCCCATACGCAATTTGCTCGAGGTTCTCTTTAAGCGGTGCGTCTGAACGTACCGCGCCAGAAATTTGCAGCAACTGGCTAAGCTGATCTGCACGCGTCCGGAGTAATTGGCTGCGCTCAACTTGATCTTCATAGCGCGTGGCGTTACCAAGCGCACTAGAGGCCTGGGCGGCAAGCGTTTCAATATATTCGATCACACTTGGCGTAAACGTTGAAACGCTTTCGCCAAACATGGTAATCAACCCAATTGTCACGTCTTGATTGACGATTGGAGCAACCATCATGGCCTTGACATCGTCCAGCGCTTCGAATGGCGTTACGGCACGGTCCACAATCACCGTTTCGCTAGACAGCGACACCCGGCGTTTGAAATCTTCGATGCTATTAAGCTGCGCCGTATGGGGCGTACTCGGAATGTCGAACCAGTCCATTGAGTCTAGGTCTAGCATTTCAACGTCTACGACGAAAACGCCCAAGACCTTGCGCGCTTCCAAATCGATAATGTCTAGCACGTCATCTAAGTCTAACGTCTGATTCAGCTGGCGCGACACGCGCACCAACACGCTAAGCTGCTCAATGCGCTGCTGCATCGCTTGCTTGGATTCATCTTTATGGGTGTTTACTGAATACAGCGAAGCAATATCGTCTGCCACGCCACGCAAGAAGTATTCATCGTCTTGCGAAATGCCATAGCGACTACTGCTACCCACCCAAAGCTCACCAAGATTGATATCGCCGTTAAAAACGGGCATATTGGCAATGCTACGAATGTTGTTTTCTATTTGATACTTACGGTAGAACGGTAAGATGCGCGTATCGTTCGCGGCATCATCCGTAAAAAACGGGAGCCGCGTCATTGTTACCGTACGATGGAACTCTTGCACAGAGGCATCAATCTGAACCGGGGTTAGCGATTGCACATCAGAATACAGATGCGCGCCGGTTGCGCTAAGGCACCCTTTCGCATTGTCTAGCTTCAGAAATGCCACCCCATTCGCATTAAGCCGCCGCGACGTGATTTGTAAAATCTTAGGCAGCAAGTCTTCCACTGGTAGCTTTTTGTCTAAAAAGAACTGGATTTCTTGCCGTGCGATCCAATCTTGGACACGACTGGTGCGTAATTCTTTCAGTTCAACACGCGCGAATAGTTCAGCCACAGAAGGCGCAATTTGTTCTAAAAATAAGATGTCGCTCTTTGTAAACAGCGCACCCTTTGCTTTATTAGAAACTTGAATAGCGGCTAGGCGTTCACCCCAACTTGCCAATGAGAGCAACGCGGTATTGCGAATGCCCACTGTATTCATCAAGCTGCGCATGTTGAACCAGTTCAGCGCTTGGCTATTGGCTAAATCGTTGGTGTACCAAACAAAGTTTCGGCAATTTGCAGTGTTGTCTCCAACGCCAATTTCAAACCGATATAGATCGGAGACCACTTCCGGCAAGCCATGCAGCGGCTGTATGCCACGGAAGATATCACGCCGTTTATCGTGCAAAAGGATGGCACACTGTTCAACATCTAACTGCGCAGCTAGATAGGTAATCAGCCGTTTGTTCACCAACTCGCGGTTATCAAAGTCTTCTGGCTCAAGCCGTAGCGTGCTAACCAAATCGACTGTCGGTTGTAATGCAGTGCTGGGTTGTTCTTTGACCTTCCCTTCAACTAAGGGGCCAGTCCCACTAGCAGTCGCTTGGGTAACGTGGAATAGCACCAAATGCTGCTGCGTAGTGGCATTAGCAATCGGGATAGAGGTTGCTTCTACATCCCGGCCTGCAATTTGTAATTTTATTTGCCCGGCCTTCGTAAACAGCGCCAGAAATTCAATTTCTGGTTGAGCCAGCATACTCATCTGCTGCAGGTTGGTTTCATCAGTTTTTAGCCGAAATAAGGCACGCGCACTATCATTTATTTGAATCAAACGACCACCCGCTTGGACCACAATTGCAGGGTCGCTAAGCTGGCTGATGTCTGTTTCAGTAGGCGTGTGCTGATTTGACATGAAGGTGTAAGGGCTTTTACACAACTAACGCGACTGGGTTCCCCCCCAGATCTTGGTCAGTTATGTTTAGGCAATCCTAGCGGTCTGCGCGACGCGCCTCGGCTCCCATTTCGGTAATTTCGCGGATATCAGAAATCCAAGCCCCTTGCTGCGGTGAGACAGACCCAACCGCAAGGCGCATAAATGGCTGTAATTTTCCTTCAATTTGAATACCACCGGCTTCTTTGTCTTCAAAAGAATAGTGGCGCTCGGCTTCAACCGTAAACCGCTGCCGCAGCGTGTTGGCGATTGCGGGTGCCGCAGCAATTGTTGAGATCACCACGAAATTTTCGCTGCCGGGATGGCCAACAAAATCATCATTAGTGCCGTGCGATTCTAGTACTTCGGCGAGCAACACCCGCATGGCACGCATAAGCTCATTGGCGGCAACAAAGCCGTATTTTTCTTTGAAGCCATCAAAGTGATCAATCTTGATATCAAGATAGGTCCAGTCTTCACGGCGCATCAGGCCGCGTAGCTGTTCTTCAATCATCTTGCCAGCAGGCAGGCCCGTGCGCGGATCACGTTGATTATTTTCTTGTGACAGGCGAATGGTGTTATTGACACGCAGCTTGAGCTCTTCAATATCAAAGGGCTTGGTCACAAAATCGTCAGCCCCAAGCTCTAGCCCCGCGATCTTATCGCTACGATCATCTTTCTGCGTTAGAAAAATAATCGGGATGTGCTTAGTCCGATTTGTGGTGCGCAACCGGCGGCAAACCTCGTAGCCATCCATATCGGGCATCATAATGTCCAATAAGATGAGGTTAGGCAAGCGCTTGCGAGTCATCTCGAGCGCTTCGGTACCACGACTAGCGATGTCTACTTCATAGCCTTGGCTATTGAAATAGATTTTGAGCATATTGGCGATATCAAACTCGTCTTCGACAACCAGTATTCGTCCTTTATGCATAAAAAATCTCCGTATCTATCCAACAAAAATGCGCCATTCAGCGGCATTACAGTCCAGCTGTAAGCAGCAAACGGCGTACTTCTTTGTAGCCAACGCTACTATAAAAAATTCAGTTTATATAAAAAGCCACCAACTGTGCTGGCGCTTATCACAAGTATTTGGCTAGCGTGCCTTTGGGCGCATTGCCCGTACACCAAGCTTCATGAGCGGCACTTTGATTTCTGCACCGTCTGAGGTGTGCGTCACAATGTAGCCTTGTTCGCGATCCCAAAATGAATAGTGGGCGCTGGCAGTTTTTTGGAACTGGTCGTAAATCGTCTTTGAGACTTTCTGTAAACGGCGGTCATCAGTGATGAGCAGCGTAAACTCGCTATCGTCTGTATGGGCCACAAAGTCTTCTGGGCTACCGTGTTGCGTGAGTGATGATTGCATTAGTTGGGCAACGTGGCGTAACACTTGGTCACCGGCCACAAAGCCATACTTATCCACAAACGGATCGTAGTGCTCTAAACGGCAGCTTAGTAGTGCCCAGCTTTTACTACTGTCTAACCCGCGAATTTGTTCTTCTAGCGTTTGGCGGCCTGGCAAGCCTGTGCGCGGATTGGTTGACCCACGCTGGCGATTACGCCGAATCACGCGCTCTGCCCGCAGCTTGAGTTCTTCAATATCAAACGGCTTTGTGACGTAGTCCACCGCGCCCAAGCTGAGCCCGTTGACCTTATCTTCTTGATTATCTTTTTGAGACAAGAAAATAACTGGAATATCGCGCGTTCGATTCGAAGCACGCAGCTCACTCGCGACTTGGTAGCCATCAATATCTGGCAACATGATGTCTAGCAACACGAGATCTGGAATCTCACGCATTGCAGACTCAACGCCATCGCGCCCACGCTGGGCAACATGGACCTGATAGCCAATTGCAGAGAAATACAGCCGTAGCATGTCCGAAATGTCCGGATCATCCTCTACGGTAAGAATACTGCCTTTGGGTGAAGTTTTAGCTGCTGTCATAACCATCTTTATTATTCAACCATACAACGCGTCTTGTACCAATACTTATTTATAACGAATCGACTTCAGGACAATCGATTTTGAGTGCATTACTTCGTAAATTGAGCGTTGTATTTCAATTCGTAACGCAATATCCAACATTGGCAAGGTACAACAGCTGCCAATCTCTGGATAAATGATTTTTTATTAAACCGCGTCTATAGTGAGCGGTCGTAAGCCTGTGGCGGTATGCGGTGGTGGTTCCCACCCAGCCAACAGTTGTTTTTCTGCTTTTTCTTTGATTGCTTCAATATGCGCATCTGTCACCGCCACACCAAAGGTGCGGAAGCCACTCAGCTTGAAGCCATGCTTGTTTGCTAAGGCATCAATTTCACGCACTTGCGCCACGCTAAATTGACGGCCAAGCGAGAATGGCTCATAGCGATGCTCAAGGGCTAAGATCATTGTTTCGGCCATACAGGCATAGGCTTTGCCGGGCGGGAATCCAAAATCAAAATTGAAGTTGACCGTACCGGGCAAATCCACCATCCCACCGTCAATCACAAGCACATCGTCGCGTTCAGCTGCCACCTTGGCAGACACATCACGCGGGCGGGCCACATCACAAACCACTGCGCCAGGGCGTAAGTGGCGCGGCTGAATTAGCTCTTCAACCGCATTGGTCACCGTAATCACCAATTGCGCCTGATCAATATCGGCAATATCTGTCGAAAGTTTGACGTTGGCCGGCCCCGCTGCTTTACAGCGGTTCTTTGTCTGTTGCAGTTTAGGTACCGTGCGGCCCACTAACACCAATCTAAACACCTGATCGGCCAACATTTCTGCACAAATAGAGCCAATTGAGCCACCTGCGCCAACAACGGCCACAGTTGCAGTCTCTAACGGGATCTCCATTTTTTCAGCGGCAAGCGCAATGGCTTGCACCGCTAGCCCCACAGTGTACGAGTCACCTGTTGTGACTGGCACATCAAGCTGGCTTGCCACGGTTAGCCCGGCATCACCAACTACCGAAGTAAATGCACCAAGCCCAACCAGTTTTGCACCGAGCTTTTCTGCCATACGGCCAGTTTGGATCAGCTTGCGATACACCGTGCGTTCCGGCAAAGAAAGCATGCGGGCTGGCGTGTAAGGGCAGGCCACAAACCAGCCTTTTAGTTCTTCACCAGTTGCTTCAGAGCGGATGCCGCTAATTTCTGAAATATAAACTGGTGGAAAAAATGTAGAGAAAAAATTGATCAGTGGAACGGGCAAAAAGCGCCCAAGCACTGGAAACTTACGGCTGACATCCTTTTTAGGGTCAACCGGGTGAATTACAAAAGCAAAGGTTGGTTGGTCGTCTGATGTTGTTGGCATTACCATGAAGCGTTGATGTTTTCGCCTTCACCGGGATAGAGGCGTTCGTGCAAGGTAGCCCCACCATGGGCATGATGATCGCTATCCTCATAATTGACATTACGAGCAATCACGCGGCGTTCAGGTGAGGCAAACAACACTGTGTCTGACTCAATAATCCGCGCAGGATAAACAATCATACCGCTCCCAATGCGGCAATTGTGGCCGACACACCCGCCCAACACATCACGGTTTGCGTCTTCTAATACATCATCGCCACTCAGCGCCCGAATCGGCACTGGCAATAGGTTGTAATCTGTGAAGGTGCTGCCTGCACCAATAAACGTATTGCGCCCAATTACGCACATTTGCAAGCACGTATTTTGCGCAACCATCGAATTCTCCATTAGCGTGGTCATCCACAAAGATGCCCGGAACGGCAAGAAACAGCCATCCCCAACAACGCTCAGTTGCACTTGGCAACCTTGCGAGACATTCACATTGTTCCCAATAATGGAGTTGTCAATTACAGCCCCAGGGCCAATGGTGACGTTGTCACCAATGACACACGGGCCATTGATAATTGCCGTTGGATCAATTGAACAATTTTCACCAACCGTCACAAGCTTGGAATTGCGCAACACCTGCTTGAATTCAACCAGGCTACGCCAGAACACCTTTAGCATGTACTTCAGGTCCCGTGCTAAGCGATCTTCTGCTTGGGCACCGCGCGCAAACAGCCCAAAGACTGAATCTGCAATAAAAATATGCACCCAGCTTTCAATTGAAAGGCAGCCGCGTAACGGCACGTTGAAGGTCATATCGCCTTGGCGGGCGGCCATGTAGCTTGGCACCCAGTAATAGCCAATTTCACGCGAATCCGAATCGATTAGCAGCGGCGCCACATCGTCTGTCACGCCATTTGGGAAGTACCACATATCTGCAAAATACAGATCAGGCGTGTCAAATGACTTCTCAAACATTGTAGAAAGCGGCAGGGCATGTTCACGGAACGCGTTATCACTTGTATTGAAGGCTGCCCGCACGGCTTTGCCACCGGCTTTGGCCTGCTCTACAAATGCATCGATATACGCAGGCGTAAAAAAGAGGTTGTCGCGGTAAACAATCTGCTCAACAGCATCATCTGGAACATCCAAAAGAAGACCGCTAAACACTTCACGCTCTTCGGTGATGTGGCGGTCTAAAACATCGCGCTGATACAACCACAACGGTTTGTTGAGGATGCGTAAATCGCGTGCTGGCTCATTAAATGGCGCTATAAAGCTACTTTCGTTGAGAATTACCCGTCGCATAAACTTCGGACTTGATTGCTATACCCGCAGACGCCCCAATGCGTCATTGCAAAATGGTACATCTAAGTACCTCATAACCAAATAAAAGTTTGGTCACTCTCCGATGGTATCAGTTATGCTTTCGAATAAAGATATAGTTTTGTTATAGATTTGTTTGGGTCTAGTGGCGCAGCCGCGAGAACACAAAATATTCGCAACTACCGCCAAGGCTGGGCGTTACTACAGGTGCCGAGCAATTACTGCAACGACAGGCCAATAATTTATGTTCTTAGCGCTTGCCTGTTACCCGCAAACAATAGGCCGCAATGCTAAACACAAATTTGTCACATATCCTACAAAAATACCCCATCGAAATATTTGAAATTTGTTCGTTTAAAGTTATAAGCTTATAAAAGGCACTCCTCATCATTTGCCGCGCATTTATTGCGGCAGCTTCACAGGTTAGCGAGGGCTCCGTAACCGAGATAACTTACAGACAGTCTATGAAACGTCGCATCAACATTCCGTTCACTCCAAATACAGCCGATGCAGATATCCCCTTTGAAACACGGGCAATTCTGTGGTTTGGGCAGGTATCACATCAAGATAATTATGCGGATGTGCGGATGATCTACACGCCAGAGCACTTGCATGTGCATTGCAATATCATTGATGAAAAGATTTGGTATGACAATGAAAAGCCAATCATGCTTTTTGCCAATGACGCAGTGTCCGTTATGTTCCATACAGAGGAAGGCCAAACAGACCGGATTAATGCCGAGTCTTATTACTTTGCGGGCATGTTCAAACCTGAACATGATGAACGCCCAGAGTATCAGCGGGCGTTTGGTGGCGAAACCGGCCACTGGCGGCTGCGCGAAACGCAATTCAAAACGTTTGCACACTACCGTGGTGCAGGCGCGTTCAACACCGGTGAAGCTTCACACGGCTGGTGGATTGCGTTCAAAATTCCCTTTGCCTCTCTTGGGATGGATGGCCCGCCAAAAGACGGTGCCATGTGGAAAATGGCAATTTTGTTACACGATCGCGACTCAGATCAGAGCGAGATTATTCCCAATAAGTCTTGGCCAGAATCTGTGCACCAAATAGACCCTTCAACGTGGGGCGAACTGCACTTTGGGCAACCGGCCTATAAAGCGCCAGACGCCACGCCAAAAGAAACCGTTGTGCTTAAAGATAGAGTTGCGCGCGTACGCATCAAAGATGCGACTGTGGGCGGCGCTGGCACTTGTGGCGATGATATGTCGCATGACCTATTTGGCGAGTGGGGGATCCGCAATTACAAAGGCGTGACCCAATTCAATGTGCAAAATCAAGGCGACATTGCAGATTGGCCGTGTTTCTCAAAGTATTACATTACCGTTCCACTGAATAGCCTGCCAGACCCTAGCCAACGAGTCGTGCTAGATGCAAGCTTAGAGATTCGGCAGTTTGGTAATGCTGGGCAAGGCTGGAATGAACCTGTGCCAGAGTCATACATTCAGGTCTTTTCTGTAGAAGAGCCGTGGAATGAAAACACCATCACGTGGAACAGCGCCCCTATCGCTTCAGAAAATTATGGTGGCACGTGGGTCAAACCGCTGCCTGAGTTCAATGCTCCTTGGCCGGGCATACCGCATCAATTAGATGTAACCCGCGCCGTGCAAGAGGCCTATGCCGCACGTAAACCACTACAGCTAGTGCTTTACAGTGCCGATGGACCGCGCCACACTGGCAAATATTTCTACACCAGTAAGGCCGACCTAGAAGGCCGACCGCAGCTTACCATTAGGCTGGGGGAGCCACGCGGGACAGCTGATGCGGCTGTAAGAACAGACGTCCCAACGCGACCACAAACACAGCCACTTACCCAGCAAGCTGCTTGGTCAATGGCCGGTGCGTCCCCAGCTAGGCATTCACGCACAGCAGAAACCGTGCCCGGCAACTTGCGCCCGCTTTGGTACAAACCCATTGCGCCTTATATTTCACAACGAACGCAGATTGTTGCCGCGCACAACATGCTGTACCTGTCTACCGCACGCGGCCTGTACGCCTTAGATGCCAACGATGGCACTGAGCGTTGGGTGTTTCCAACTGAATTACCGTTGGGGCATTCCCCGACGCTTGATGGCGACGTGGTCTACGTATGCGGCACTGACGGATGTGTTTACGCCCTAGATGCCCAAACTGGCGCTGCGCTTTGGCAGTATCAAGCGCCAAAAGGCTTTGTTACAAATCCTGTTGTGGCCGACCGCCTGCTATTTGCCGGTTGCCGCGATGGCAGCATGTACGCAATCCACACTGGCGGCCCAGACAAGGGCAAGCTCGCTTGGAAATTCCGCACTAAAGCCCCAATCTTATATTCAGCGGCCTACCATGATGGCGTGCTCTATTTTGCCTCGATGGATAGCCACGCCTATGCCCTAATTGCCGTGACAGGCAAGCAAGTGTGGCGGTCTGCGAAGCTGCCGGGGCAAGGCTTCCGCTCTTGGTGGCCGGTGGTGATTGATGACTACGTTATTTTCTCTGGCTCGCACGGCTATCGCACGGCGGTAGAGCCGGGCGGCAAAGCCAAAATGACCGACATTGACCGCAATGATGTTTTGGATGACTTTGTCACCCCAGAACGGAACGTGATTGCGCTAGGCGAACGCGGCCATGCGGATGGACCGTGGGCGCCGGGAACGGTAACGCTGACCACTGAAAAAGTACGTGACTATTTAGGGGAACACCCTTATAGACGCACGGTCTTTGTGCTGAACCGCGCAACCGGTGAAGAAGTCTTTGAAACAGACGCCGCTGGCAGATCGCGCCCGGTGGCGCCGCTTTTGTGGGCTGGCACGCAAAGCGGCACCCGTTATCCACCCGTAGTGGGGGCTGATGGCGTGTTGTATCAGCAAAGCGGCTACATGATTGATACTGATTTTCAAAATCGGATTATGGGCGGGCACGCCGTGGGTTGGCATCCAGACTATCCCGGCAATGTGGCGATTCCAAGTTACATGTGGTGCGCTGTTGATGAGCCGTTGGGCTTGGCAATGGGCGGTAACACCCTCTATTGGAACTTGTGCTGCGACCGCCAAGCGGGGAGTTACGATGTTTCCATTCCCAACGCTTTGTTTGAGCAAGCCCTTATCGATTTAGAAGCGCTTTACACCAAAGAAGCTGGCATATCAGCTGAGCACAAGCAAAATATTGCCATGGCCCGGCCGGGTAACCTTGGCACGTTGCACGAAGCGCCACATCGCGAAGCGCTCTATGTGGCCGATGAACTTTGCCGCCATGCAGACCTCAATACAGACATGTACGCCGACTGCTACTATCGCAATGCGTGGATTGTCATCATTGCGGTGGACGCTAGTGGGAATCAATTTCAATTTCTGACACGGCCAGAGCCTGTAACACAAGAGAATAATCAGCTGGTGGCTTACGCCACGCATCACTATCCGGGCGTGTTTGAACGCGGCGCTTCGGTAAGTTTTGTGCATGTGCCGCAAGCAGACGCACCGCGCACCTATATTGCCAGCACTGAAAATGAAGGCCCGATCAAAACGGTTATTCCGGCGCATCCACGGGTGCTGCATACGCATACAGCGTTTGGTCAGCCTGCAGAAGCCGTGTATAGCAATCACGGTGATCAGAATCCACCGATTCCGTATAACGGACGCGTGTATATGCACCGCAGCAATGCCATTATTTGCTGGGCACCAGCAGAAGAAGCGGCTGCATCCGCGCAGGGCAAGCTGCCGGTTGCCAAGCCGCACAACGTACAACGTAATAAGCCGCCTTATTTGGTCGGCATTTTGGAACTAAAACGCCAGCTTAGCAGTGAGATTTTAGAAATTCTCAACAGTGGGCCTTTGCAACCGGGATATGCCAATCATGGCTTGCTTGGGCAACATATGCAGCACCATATTGGGGATGCGCTGTTAGATTATTTCCATAATCCGGCTGAAACCTTTGTTAGCCTGCTGCGCGCGCGGCCTTACATTGCAGGTGCGCTGCAAAATCAGTTGGATGAATATCTGCGGGCTGAGTTCAATACGTTTGAACAGGCTGAGTTTTGTAACCACATTGGCTGGCAAAACCGGCGGCAGCGGCATGATTTCTTACTGCCAGACGATGTGATCAACGACTATACGACAGGTGAAAAT
Organism: Anaerolineales bacterium; assembly: GCA_020630175.1. Lineage (GTDB taxonomy): Bacteria > Chloroflexota > Anaerolineae > Anaerolineales > UBA6668 > JAHDIM01. The sequence continues at coordinate 14,620 of JAHDBW010000010.1, read as the reverse complement.
GTGTATAGTCGGCCAAGAGCGCTCAACTATGAGTTCCGCAACTCTGGCGGTTGGCAAAGCAAAGGCGTGTGGGGGCGTAACCCTTATCTGATCTATGGCTTGCAAAAAATGGTCAGCCACTTTGGCTTGGATGCACAGCACTACCTAGACCAAATCCGGTCACGGCAACTGTTGGAACGCATTCCTAGTAAGGATGTGTTGATTGAAAATCCGTATGCGATCAATGCGTGGTTAGCGGGCTATGCTGGCTTACTGAAACTTTACGACGCCATCCCTAATGAAATGGCACCGGTTGAATTGCTGGACCAAATTGATCATCTCAAAGTGCTGCGCAATCGCGGCTTCCAGATGGGATCGCCCTATACGGCAACTTCTGAAATTTTCAATGGCACCTCCTATTATGGGAACGCGCTCAACATCGCAGCTAATTTCTTGTATATGACGCCAGAAGTGGTCTCAGATACGTATGGCAATATCAAGCCTGCGATCCAAGCGGCAATTCAACGCGTAGAAAAACATGCGCCACACTGGTTTATTACGTTTGCGGCTGAAGGGCTTGGTGAAAACGCCATTGTGCCACTATGGGATGCCCACGCCATCTTTATGGCAAAGGCTTGGATCTTAGGCGATAGTGGCCCTGACTTAGAAAAATACCTTGATGTGCCCGGCTTCCCACGCGGTGATCTGTTCCACATCGATAAGCTTGTGGCAACTATTGAAGCCTATTAAGTGTTTTGCAGAAAGTATTCAAAATAACTGCAAGTTTGCGTGGTAAAACCTTCAGTAAAAGCCCGGGTTAGTCCCAATTTTATTTCTGAAAACTTGTTGGCTTTTACATAGCACGTCACTTAAACAAAAACGGCGACCAACTTGGTCGCCGTTTTTTTATTTAAGCACGTTGCCGGTTACGGCTTTGGCACTTCCCATTTGACTTGGGCAGACTTGCCAGCGCGGTCTGTAATAGTGGTGGTGTAAGACCCATATTCTTTGACCGTTACAATCCATTCTGCGCCGCCATCGGCTTCTGTTTTTACAAACTCGCCTAACTCTGCGGTAATGATCACGTCAGTTGTGACGCCAGCGCAGGTGGTTTCTGTGCCGTTGGTCCATTCAAGCACGTCTGTGTTTGGCGTGTAATTGGTAATTTTGAAGTGCACTTCCCAAGCACAATCGCCAACGCTTGCAACGCTTAGTACTTGGACTGTTGGTTGCGTAGATGCCACGGTATTGGCGGTAGGCATTGCGGTTGGAACGGCTGTCGGTACTGCTGTTGCGGCCGCCGTCGGCGTTACAGTTGCAATGCGATTTGCTGTTGTTGGCGAGGCGGCAACCTCGTTAGCTGCTTCTGTTGCCGTTGGTGGCACTGGGGTGACAGGTGCCTTATAAGGCTCAATCCCAAAGTCCACGCGCCAAGCTGATCCATCATGCGTGTAACAGCGTGCGCCAGACACAAAGCCTTCTTTGTTTTGGTCAACAACGTAGCCACTTGGCATTAAGCCAAGCGGAGGGTTCACACAGTATTCATTTCCATAAACGCTGATCGTAATGCCTTCAACCGCATTATTCCCGCCAGTCGAACGATTATCTTTTACATCGTTACGGAATACACAGCCTTTCAGTGACGTTGTAGACCAACAGCCTGTGTTCCCCGTCGTGGCAACTTCTGATGGTGTACGCGTTGGAGGCAATACCTCACCCCGCGGACCGTTGTACTGTAAGCCAAAGTCAATGCGCCAAGCTGTGCCGTCATGCGTGTAGCAACTGTCGCCTTTATTTTGGAACGTCTTCTGGTTGACGGTAATGCCGCTTGGGCCGTAATAGCCGGGTAAGACAACACAATAGACGTTATCGGCATATAGGCCAACCGTGATGCCAGCGCCTAAATTATTTCCACCAGTAGAGAAGTTTTTCTCGTGATCATTCTTATAGACACAGCCTTTCAAGTCCCCTAGGCTCCAACAACCGTCTTGGCTTGTTACAGTCGTGTCAATGGCTTTTGGTTCAGCAGAAAGAACCACACCTGGGATCACAATAAGCAATGCCAAGATTGTTGTAAAGAATAGTGTTTTATGTAAACGCATATAACCTCTTTTGCTTGATGATGTGCAAAGCACGCCACACGATAGGGCAGACTCACTAAATAACGTGATTCTAGTAGATGAACCCGTTACACAAAGTTACCATTGGGTTACTTTATCATGGAATTCAGTTGACTCTATTGGAACGCATATCTATAGTCACTCACTATGAAAAATGTGCAGCAACTTTCAAGATTGTGTTGGAGCGTTTTATTAATTGGCTTGGCCGCTTGTAATTCAGCGCCACCCAGCCTGCAAAACACGCCAACGGCGGTGGAAGCAACAGCAACCGTGTTGCCAGATCCAACGATCAGTGTCGATCCCACGGCCACAACCCTACCAACAAACACGCCCGAACCGGTCATTGATCTGAGTTTGGCGCCAGCTTTGATTGATTTTGCCCCAGTTGCGGGGGCACGCACGCCAATTGATAGTGCCCTGACATTGTATTTTGACCAACCCATGGATCAGCCTAGCGTGGCTGCTGCGTTATCTATCGCGCCAGCAGTTACTGGCAACTTAGAGTGGCTGGACGCGCAAACAGTACGCTTTCAGCCAGATGCGTCGCTGGCTGGAGATACGCGCTATCTAGTCAAGCTTGCAGAGACAGCGCAGAGCCTAACGGGCAATGCATTGATCAATCCACAAGACTTTATAGTGCAAACCAGCCCGGCATTGGGCGTTGCGCAAGTCATTCCATCAGAACATAACTGGGTCTCGGTGCAGCATCCCATTACAGTCATGTTTACAGAGCCGGTGGTGCCACTGGGTGTTGCTATGTTGGATGCAGCCGATTTGCCGAATCCGGTGCGCTTTTCGCCAAGTATTCCGGGTAGCGGCACATGGCTAAACACCACAACTTATCAATGGACGCCTCGCGAGGGGTTAGTAGGTGGCACGCAGTATGAAGTGATTATTTCGCCATTTGAGGCACCCACTGGTCTGACATTAGCAGAGCCCGCGCTTTACACGTTTAGAGTTGCCCCGCTTCGCGTAGAAAGTCGTTTTCCGGAACCCAGTCAGCAGCAAGTGCCGTTGGATTCTTCAATTCGGCTTACGTTCAAAGACTCTATTGCAAATCCAGATGCAGTCCAACTGCGCGTCACCACGCCAGACAATACTGAACTCTTAGGTGAGATCAATTGGGATAGCGATAATCAACACGTACGATTTGAGCCAACTGAACCATTGCCGCACCACAGCCGGATCATGGTTGAAACGATTGTGACTGCGCCTAGCGGAGCTACGCTATTGTCAGACACTTGGGAATTTGAAACGATTAGTCCGCTCCAAATTGTCACGATGAATCCACAAAATGATGAAACCGCCGCTGACTGGCATTCAGCACAATTTAGATTCAACGCACCGCTTGACCCGGAGACTGTTGCCGTCAAGATTTCACCAGACGTTGGCGCAGAGGCAATTGTCAATACATGGAACCCCACGATGTTAGAGGTGATACTAAATGAAACACCCAATACAGCGTTCACAGTCACAATTGCGGGTACTCTGCAAGACATTTACGGGTATGCATTAGGGCGTGATATTACGCTGAATTTTCGTACGCAGGGGATTAATGAGGAACCGCGTGCCACGCTTTATGAGCAGGATATTCAGGCGTTTGATAGCCAACGTGTGCCCACGTACACCTTGCGCTACTGTAATGCGGTTAGCCCTAATTTTTCTGTCTATCGGTTAGATGCGACTGCGTACTTGGGGCAGCTTTCGCAATACTCTAGTTATTCACCTAATGCCCAAAACCTAGAAAGTTTTGCGACGGCTAACAATCGTATTCGTGAGTGGAGCGCCGCGTATGGCGCCGCGCAAGTATTTGACTCGGCGCAAATTACGCTAACAGACCCACCAGCGCCATTGCCGGTGGGCGCATATATGTTTGAGCAAACGTTTGGAGACTATGTTGAACGGCGTCTGTTTCATGTTGTTGATACCCATCTCACACTCAAAGCGGCCCAAGATGGCGTCATTGTATGGGCAACAGACAGATCAACCGGTGTCGTAGTTGCCGATCAGAAAATCACGTTATACGCTTGGGACGAAGGCTTAGAAGAACGCCGTAGCGCCACCACAGATGCCGCTGGCATTGCACACTTCCCGTTTGAAGAATGGCAATACGCCCCAGAAAATTTTATGGCAATGACCGCTCAAGCGGATGCCGGGCGTTTTGGCATTGTTGGCGCTAGAGCGCATCGGTATTATGGTTACGGACCATCTGCAAGCGCGGCACAATATGCGTTAGATCTATATTCAGACCGGCCAATGTATAAGCCTGGGCAAGCTGTATTTCTGAAAGGCATTGTGCGTGAATCGCAAGATCTCGCTTACACTGTCCCAACAGATATTTCTGTGGAACTGAACCTGAATTTACATGATCACGGAGCCGTACGAGAGACGTTCACGCTCAACGAATTTGGCTCTTTTGCAACCGAGTTGCAATTACCAGAAACGCTGCAAACAGGGACATACGAGGCGCGAATTCTGCTGGCAGAAACAGAACAACTGCTAGGAACGCTAGAGATTCCAGTTACCAATTATCGTAAGCCCACCTTTGCCGCAGAGCTTGCACTACCGTCTCAAGTGACTGACCTTACAGCACTGCAAGCTGATGTGTCTGCTTCCTATTTCTTTGGCGCACCCGTTGCCAATGCCAATGTGTCTTGGACGATAACGCAACACCCTCAGGGCTTTAATTACACAGGAGCTGGCAATTACGCCTTCCAAGATTGGACGCAGATTGAAGATGATGAGACAGTCTTTACTGGAAATACAACGCTTTCAGACTCAGGAACGGCTCAATTCAGCCCCGAGATTACGGCTGACAGTTCCAAGCGGTTCACACTCACGGCTGATGTAACCGATGCCAACGGTGATGTCACTAAAGTCAGTGGGCAAACAAGCTATCTGCACACAACGCAGTTTGTTGGCATTGGGCGTAGCCGTTACTTTGTTGAAGCAGATGAGGCTACAACAATAGAGTTGCTTGTTGTTGATGTTGATCAGCAGCCAGTTGCAGGTCAGCGTGTAACGTTGGATGCATTCACGTTAGAGTGGGAACGTGGTGCGAATCGTTGGCGTCAAATAGAAACACCAGCTGGGTCTTTTTCTGCCACCACGGCAGCAGATGGTAAAGCGACCTTACCCTACACCTTTCCGGCGCCCGGTCGCTATCGGTTCCGCGCCACCATAACAGACACGCAAGGGCATATTGCATCAGCATCCCAAACGCTCTATGCCTACAATGCGAAATTTGGGAACTGGTTCAACGGCAGCACGACTAAAGCTGAGTTAACGCCAAATCAAGACCTGTATACACCGGGCGATGTGGCTGAAATTTTTATCACCTCGCCGTTTACAGAGCCAGCACAGGCGCTAATTAGCGTAGAACGCGGCAGTATCCATCATACTGAGTTGATCACAGTGCCAGCAGCAGGCGTGCTTTACACGTTGCCAATTGAAGCTGACTACGCCCCAAATGTTTATGTAAACGCAGTGCTAGTGGCAGGCGTAGATGCAGACGAACGCAATTTACAGCATGCATTGGGCACAGCTGAACTAACCGTTGATACCGACCACAAACTGCTAAACGTTGCCGTATCTGCAAACACTGCATTGGCGCAGCCCGGTGATGATGTCCGTTACACGGTCAATGTAACCGATCCAGACGGTAACCCAACCGCAGCAGAATTATCGTTGTCTTTGGTAGATCTGGCATTGTTGCAATTGGCAGACAGCAATGGGTATAGCGCTCCGTCGTTGCTAGAGAATTTTTATAGCCCACAACCGCATGTTGTTTCTACCCAGTCAAACCTTAACTACGAAGTAGATGGCAAAATTCCAAGCCCTTCTGTATATCAATGTGCTTACCCCGGCGGTAGAGGCGGCGGCGGTGGCGGTGGGGATGGCTTAGCGTCTGCCGCAACAGTACGCACAGAGTTTGAAGATACGGCTTATTGGAACGCGTTTGTTCAAACTGATGAAAACGGGCAAGCACAAGTTGAAGTCAGCCTGCCAGATAACCTGACAACATGGCAAATGGATGCGCGCGGCATCACTAAAGATACGCAAGTTGGTGCAGGCAATAGCCAACTCATTGTGCAACTACCGCTGTTGATTCGGCCGAACACGCCGCAATTTTTAGTTGTTGATGATCAGGTGCTCTTGAGTGCTTTGGTCGCGAATAATACGACCGAATCATTAGATGTGCTGGTCTCTATGCTTGGCACTGGCATCAGGCCAGACTCAGTGCAAACGCAACCACTAACGCTAGCTGCTGGCGCACAAGCAACTGTAGCGTGGCCTGTAACTGTTGAAGCCACGGATTGGGTTGACCTTACCTTTCGCGTGGAAAGCGTTGATGGCGCCTATGCTGATGCCAGCAAGCCACCTGTAGGGCGTGGACCCAATCAACAATTGCCTGTTTATCGCTATAGTGCACCTGACATCGTAGGCACAAGCGGGATGTTGAGTGTTGCTGGAACCAAAACCGAATTGCTTGCTATCCCGCAACAAATGGTTGTGCAAGACAGTGAATTAGCAATCACGACTAGTGCAGGCTTGCCAGACGTTATTAATTTGGCGGCACCAGCCTTTGCGCCAATTGACTATGAAAATAATGAACGCCTAATTAGCCGTCTATATATCAATGCGCAGCAGATCGCCACCGACCGCGAGACTCCTGCTCTGCGCGACCAAATTGACTTAGATGTACAGGCATTGTTAACTGCGCAACACGACCAAGGTGGATGGGGCTGGACACGCAATAGCCGTGACCCCAATTTCTACATTACGCTATACGCACTCTTAGCCTTAAAGGAGTTAGAGCAAGCTGGCGTAGTGGATGCAAACGATATGCAACTGGCTGTTGAACGGGCCCAAAAATGGGGCACTGAAGAGGCACAGTATCAAACTGCAAGATTGGATGATTTATTTCAACATCACAAAGAAAGGCTGGCGCTATATGTCCATGTAGGGCACCTGTATGGGTGGGATGTTGAGCGTTACACCGCGAAATTACTTGAGCAGCCAGAAGATCTTTCTGCATTTGCGATGGCGCTGTTATTGCTCCATGCGCCACCCGAGCTAACGTTGGCTGAAACCCAATTGGTTGCGGAATTAGTGGCACAAGCAGACCTTACAGCAACCGGCGTGATGTGGTCTAGTGCAGAGAGTTACTGGGGCAATGCCAACCGCACATCAGCCGCTGTACTAATTGCACTAATGCGTAACGATCCAGACAACCCGCTTATTTCACAAGGCGTACGGGCGTTGCTACAAAACCGATTGCCAGATGGTGATTGGGGGTCTACACATGCCACGGCTTGGGCGCTATTGGCAATTTATGAATGGGTACATGTTTCTGGTGCGGCAACGCCTCAGTTTGACTATGAGGTGTCTTTAAACAATGCTGTGATACTGGCAGATACAGTGACGCCAACGGTGCAAGACCCACAAGCAATAACGCTCCCCGCCGTTGAACTCATGCCAATGCAAGCAAATCGGCTAGCGATTTCAAAAACTGATGGGCCGGGGGCTTTGTTTTACACTGCCTTTTTAGAGATCTTTCAGCCAGTCGAGTCTTTAGCCCCGCGTGATCATGGCATACAAATCTCGCGTGAGTACCGCGCATTAAGCGCAGACTGCGCCGGAACAGACTGCCCCATCCTAACGAGTGGACAACAAGGGCAGCGCGTTTTGGCAACGCTTACCATCAATGTGCCGCGCCGAATGGGCTATGTCACCGTGGATGACTGGATTCCTGCTGGTGCGGACATCATCGGTCTGCATCGGTCACAAGGCAGACGTTCAGGAAGGCATTACTGGTGGCCAGACAATCTCTATTACTTTGATCACAACATCCGGCCTGAAGGGCTTAGCTTTTATGCTACCTGGCTCCCAGCGGGCACCTATGAACTAAGTTATGAGTTGTATCTGCGTCAACCAGGAACGTATAACGTGCTGCCACCATTAGCAAAAGAAGAATATCGGCCTGATGTGTATGGGCGCGGCGCTGGCATGTTGTTTGCGATTGATGCTAGCCGCTAAGAATTGACAGCCGTCAGCCTGCTCGTGATAATCAACATATGTCTATCCACACTTACTTTTCTGAGCATGGCTTTCCGCTGGTGGCAGTCCTTGACGTTGCGGCGTTACCGGCCAACATTCAAGTATTGATGCAAAAGGTGCCGCTAGCCAACTATCAACGGCTTGTGCTGACGGCAAATGTAGGACAGTCTTTGTGGCCGCATTTGGAAGCCAATTGGCCGCAAAGCGCGCATCCGGTTGATGACTACAGTCGTAAGGTTACGCAGACATACATTGCGCAACATCTGCAAGATGACACCGCTTTACTGCTCTATCCCACAGCAGAGTATTTGATTCCGTTACAGCAATTAGGGACGTTTGCCGGTTGGCATCACCCATCGCCGATGGGCGTGGCAATTCATCCGGAGTTTGGGTTGTGGGTCGCCTATCGGACGGCGTTTTTGACGAGCGTGGCGCTGCCAGTTACGCCGCGTGATGCGCGGCCTTCACCGTGCGAGTCTTGTGTGGAGAAGCCGTGCTTAGCGGCTTGCCCTCCGCAGGCCATTACGGCAGACGCGCCAATCCAATTGACGGCCTGTTTAGACCATCGCATTGCGCCAGGCGCAACGTGTGCAGACCGTTGTTTGGCCCGCATGGCGTGCCCAGTTGGGGAACAATATACGCTACCGCAGATTCAATATCACTACACCCAAGGGTTTGACCGCCTCAAGCAGTGGCATCTTTCGCAGCGTAGTTAGGGGATATCTTCTAGATCTGGCAGGTTGCCGGTGAAGACATTTTTGGGGCTAGCAATTTGTGAATACAAAATCATCCCAACCACAATGGTCAGCATACCTATGCCCATACCTGCGAGTTGGAACGGCCCAAAATAAGGAAATACAATCGGTAAATTGTGCGTGCCAATGCCTAGCACATCGGCTAGGGCTGAGACTGCACAAATCACATAGCCCGTTGCCATCAGGCGCAACCCGATATCTTCACGGAGGCGGTTATGTTTGCGCCGTCGCCGGGCTGAAAAGGCAACAAGGTACCCCCCAAACGTAAACAGCGCCAAGCCAAATAAAATAATAATCAATTGCGCGAGGCCTACACCGGGCGTTTCATCCATGCCAACCAGTTGCGGAAAGGTACCTAGCACAGTGGCAAGCACGCCAATAATAAGGGTCGTAAGCCCCCCGCGTTGCAGCGCTTTTTTGCGTGAAAAGGGACGTTTATAAGGCAGAGTAGGAATAGTCATAGCGATTAGTCTTGGAATGCTTTACGTAAAATTCGGAGCCAATTCCCCGCGTTGAATTTCTCAACGGCGGCGTCATCATACCCCATCTGTTGCAAGTGCTGCCCAATCAAATGCAGATCGGCAACGCTATCCATTTCATGTGGAATAGAGTCGGCGCCAAAGCCACCATCAAAATCAGAGCCAATGCCAAAGTGATTAGAATTGCCAACCAATTGGGCGATATGGTCTGCGGCAGCGGCCACCTTAGCAATCGAAACGGCGCGTTTCCCATCGGCCTTGACCCAGCCTGTTTTGAGAAATTTGTTGTAAGGCACAACGCCAATCACGGCGTCGCGTTCTGCCAAGCGCACAATGTGCTCATCGGTAAGCAGGCGTTCTGGCGTGGCAAGCGTGCACAGGCGGCGTGGATTGGCGTGCGTGGCAACGATGGTGCCCGGATATAAATCGCACGCCTCAAAAATGCCGGTGTCGGTCATATGGCTCACGTCTAGAATCATGCGCTGATCGGCCATGACGGCTAACAGCTCTAAGCCATCCGCAGTCAGGCCGCCGGGTTCGCCCGTGCCGCCTGTATAGCGGGTGCGGGCCCAAGCTGGCCCAATGATGCGGACACCTTGTTCACGCCAAAACTCGACCGCTTTGGGTTCACGGATCGGGTCGGCACCTTCCATTAGGATCACAAGCCCCAGTTCACGTTTTAGCAGGTCAGGGTTGGCCTGTGAGGCCACGACGGTTTCTAGATCTTGCCGCGTGCGGATAATGCGCACATTCTCTAGCTCATCTTCCATGCGCCGATAGACATCGATCTGGGCACGCGCCAAGGTGTGGGCTTGCTCAGAATCGGCGTAGACCTCGGTGTCCCAACTGTCTTTGCGATGGTCTGGCACAACAAACAGCGTGGCAAAAATAATGCCGACTTGTCCGGCAACCCACTCGGCCATCCCTAACGATGCGTAGCCGTTACGGTGCACATTGGGGCCACCGGCCTCTTGTAAGCGAATGGCTAGCGCTGAGCCACGATAGTCACGGCCAAACTGCCGCACATTCCAGGCGATATCCTGATGAGCATCAATAATAAACATAACGGGCTACGGTTGTAATTTGTAGGATGCGTGCAGCGGTAAATGGTCAGAGCCAAGTGCGGGGCCGTTTTCAATGGAAAGCACTTCAATCTCGGCTGACTGCATGCTTTGGTCAATCGGTACGCGTAATACCCACGGTAAGCTGGCGTGCCAAGAGTTATGTAACCCCTGACCGTTCAGTCCGGCGGTTAGACCTGCGTCTCTTAGAGGGGCAAGCGCCGTGCTCCAAGGCGTGCTGTTGAAGTCACCAATCAAAATCAGTGGGTCGGGCTGAGATGCAGCCCAATCGGCAACGGCGGTCAACTCGGTGTGCATATACGTATTGCGCCACGGATCGATGCCCGGACGAATCACATGTAAGCTCATTAGTGTGAGCGGTTGCTGGTCAACTGTAATATCTGCGATGAGTAACGGGCGGGGATTGTCTGCGGGCAAGTTAACAAATTCGGTGTGCGTAACCGTGCCGTTCCAGTCATTATGGATTAGCATGGCCGACCCGTGCGTGTTGTCTAGCGGCTGCATATCCACAAGGGTGTAATTGGTCAGCGCCTCAAGCGCGGGGACGACAGCGGGCGTGACTTCTTGGACAAAGAGCACATCGTCTGCGCGGGCATCTAAATACGTAAGCGCATCGACCTTATCTTTATCAATGCTTAGGTGGGTGATGCTGAGCGTGGCTGCCCCCGTGTTTGCGCCAAAGGCGCGGTTGACATAAGGTGCTAAGTAGTAGGCATTGATCGCCAGCGGAATAAGCAATAGCCAAGCCAGTTTGCGTTGCAAAATAGCGGCAACAATTAGCAGCAGTAAGGCGGCGAAAAACAACTGGATGCGTAAATGCTCGCCTAGGAAAAAGCCCCACCACAGCGTCCGTAATAGATGTGATAGCGAGCCGATTGTAAGTAGAAATGCAGCCGCAATTAGGCTGCCGCGCAGTAAGCGGGTTAGCATTCTTAGGTTGCTAAAACGGTATAGCCTGCGTCACGCAATACGGCTTGCGCCGCCGCTAGCTTAGCAGCATTGAGCAGCAGATAGTCCGTATCATAGGTAGAAATCGCAAAGATGCTGATATTTGCCGCGGCCAGCGTTTGTGCTAATCCAGCTAAAATCCCAACTAGGCTGAAGTCTAACGGGCCAAGCACCTTTAGCGCGCGCCAGTTGGGGTCAGCTTTTTGTGACACAACGTTGATTGTGCTTTCACAGACCAGTGAAATTTCATCTTGCGTTTGGGTCAGGCTGTAAAAGCTACCGGTTAGTGCGGCTAACGGCAGTTGACTGTCTGGTGTTAGCCGGTGGATTGTGTAGGTGGCGGGCAGAGTTTGTAAAGTTAAAATTGTGTCCATATCTTTTACAATGTTACAGTGTTTCCTATACTGCGTGCGATTTTTATTCCACGCTGACCGTTTGTTCACCCAACTAAGTTTTTTATGATACGCGTTTTAATTGCTGATGATCATCCTATTGTGCAACAAGGCATGCAAATGTTGCTTGAAGTGCAGCCAGATATTGAAGTGGTTGGCATTGCCAGTGACGGGCAGGCCGCCATTGATATGGTCACCACGCACACGCCAGCCGTGATTTTGATGGACCTCAATATGCCCGTCAAGAATGGCATTGAAGCCACGCGTGAAATTCGCGCGCAGGCCAATGCGCCCCAAATTGTGGTGCTGACGAGCCATCACCAAGACGCGATGGTGTTTCCGGCAATCAAGGCCGGGGCGCTAAGCTATTTACTAAAAAGCGCCACGCCAGATGACGTGCTAGACGCGATTAGAGCAGCCGCCCAAGGCGAAGCGCGCCTCAACCCGCGCATTGCGCAACGCTTGATGAGCGACATTGCTGGCAGCCGCCCTTCGCCCGATGCGCTGACCCCACGTGAGCTAGATGTGCTCAAGCAAATTGCCGCCGGTAATGACAATAAAACCATCGCCGCTGCGCTTGTATTGAGCGAGAAAACGGTCAAGACGCATGTCAGTAATATTCTTGGCAAGCTCCAACTTACGGACCGCACTCAAGCGGCGATTTATGCGCTGAAACAGGGGCTTGTGCCGCTGGAATAAGCGCGCCGACTTAATTAGGATTTTCTAGATGCAAGATTTATTTATCACCCACAGCACAATTCGCGTGTACATCATGCGCACCGTTAATCGCCTGACGCCAGAACAATGGCTTGCGATTCCTGATGGCTTTGAAAACAATATTGCTTGGAACGTTGGGCATGTCATTGTGGCGCAAATGGGGCTCATTTATCGCCCGTGTGGCATTCGCTTAGATGGCTTGCTACCGGGGATGAGCGGCATGTATCGCCCCGGTACATCTCCGGCAGACTGGACAGAGCAACCTGATATTGATGCCCTGAAACAATCGCTCAAGGCCACCAGCAAAGCGATGCAAGCCGACTACAGCGCAGGCGTGTTTGACTCCGTTGACTATAGCGGCATGACAACCGCCGCTGGTGCAGAGCTTACAACATTGATGCAGGGTGTTTCTTTCAATTCTTTTCATGAAGGGCTGCACTTGGGCACGATTATGGCGCTGCGCGATTTTGTGAAGTAATCAGCGGTTAGTCTTTGGGTCGCTATAGGCAGCGCCCAAAAGGGTAGCGGTGATTGGCTGTTTATACTTACCCCCTGAGAAGTCATCGGTGAGCGAGATTGCGCAACAAAAGTCTTGATTTCAACTCCCTGATTTTTGGAAGTCGCAAAACTCCCATCAAAACACCCAAGAATCCACCGTGCTAAGGTGTGCGACCTGCCGAAAGCCTGTTTTTCCCCGTGGTAACATGAAAAAAATAAAATAAACCGTTATGAAACGTGAAGTGCTGTCAATAATTGATTACGCTTCACGTTTTGTTTTCTCATCTAAAAAAACTTTCGTTATGTCTACAACTCCTGCAACAACGCCAAGCCTGCCAAAGCAGCTTGAGCGCCTAAATGATATTTCCTCCAACATTTGGTGGGCTTGGAACAATGATGCCTCTTGGCTGTTCCGCCGCTTAGATGTTGGCCTTTGGGAAGACGTTAATCACAACCCAATCAAGATGCTAAACGCGGTGCCACGCAGTACCTTCAACGCCATTGTGCGTGATGAACGCTACATGGCCGTGTATGAACAAGTGGTCGCCCGCTTTGATGGCTACATGACTTCACTCGGCACCTCTTGGTTCCACCAAAATCATCCAGACCACGTGGGCGATACTATTGCGTATTTCTCACCTGAATTTGGCCTGCATGAAAGCCTGCCAATTTATGCTGGTGGCTTAGGCATTTTGTCTGGCGATCACATCAAAGAAGCGTCTGACTTGGGCTTGCCATTTGTCGGTGTGAGCTTTGTGTACCAACAAGGTTACTTCCGCCAACGCATTACGCAAGACGGCTGGCAAATGGAATACTGGGACAACCTAGACTACAGCCAACAACCGATGCGCCCAGCCTTAGACGAAGCTGGCAACGAAGTGATGGTTGAAGTTGAACTGCCGGGCCGCAGCGTAGCTGTAAAGGTTTGGCGTTTAGACGTTGGCCGCGTGCCACTCTATATGCTGGACACCAACGTGCCAGAAAACGCGCCAGAAGACCGCGAGCTTACCTATCAACTGTATGCTAGCAATTCAGACGTGCGCATTGCGCAGGAAATTGTGCTGGGGATTGGTGGCGTGCGGGCGTTACGCAAGCTTGGCATTGCGCCAAACGTTTGGCACATGAATGAAGGCCACTCTGCCTTCATGATCTTAGAACGCATCGCTGAATATATGGATGCGGGGCATGATTTTGAAAAAGCCAGCGCCTTGGTCAAAGCTGAAACCGTCTTCACGACGCACACCCCAGTGCCAGCTGGGAACGAAAAATTCCCAGAATGGATTATTGACAAATACTTCCCGCACTATTGGGAACGGATGGGTCTGAATCGCGAATCGTTTATTGATTTAGCACGTGAAGAAGTCTCTTGGGGCAACGTTTTTTCAATGACGTTGTTTGCGCTGCGCTTCTCTAGCATTCGCAACGGTGTGAGTGAACTGCACGGCGAAATTAGCCGCGATATGTGGAAAGACATGTGGCCTGACCGCCACGTGAATGATGTGCCAATTATGGGCATTACCAACGGCATTCACACGCACACGTACTTAGCCCGCCGCTACAAAGTACTGTTTGATAAATACCTGCGCCAAG
>JAHDBW010000474.1 GCA_020630175.1 Anaerolineales bacterium | reverse complement strand
CTACCTCCGTAACAACACCTTAGAAAAGGAGGTGCACAACATGTTAAAACTACGAAAATACTTCTCAACAAAACAAACGCCGCAGTCTGAAAAGCTGCCGGGCAGCACACAGATCAAAAATAGTGCGGGCGGTTATGTATGGGAAGTGAACGACTGGACGCGGTTGGACCGCTTCCTAATTCTTGGCTCTGAAAGCGGCACGTATTACGCCAAACCACAAGCGCTAACCGTGGAAAATGCTGAAGCCGTGCTGCGCTGTTTGCAAGCAGATGGCATCCGCACTGTGGCGCGCATTGTTGAAATTAGCACCACTGGCCGCGCACCGAAAAATGATCCAGCGCTGTTCGCTTTGGCGATGGCCGCTGGGCTAGGTAATGATGAAACGCGGAAAGCAGCCTTGGACGCCCTGCCGCAGGTCGCGCGGATTGGGACGCACTTGTTCCACTTCCTAGACTACGTGGAAGGGTTCCGAGGCTGGGGTCGCGGCTTGCGGCGTGCCGTTGGCAGTTGGTACACCCAGAAAACGCCAGCCGCGTTGGCGTACCAAGCCATTAAGTATCAGCAACGCGATGGCTGGAGCCACCGTGACGCACTGCGCTTGGCGCACCCAAAAGCCCTCTTAGAAGAGCAGGCTCTCATTTATAAGTGGATCACCAAAGGCGCTACAGACTTCCCCGAAGGCACGCTGGCCGATAACGGCTTGCGGATGATTTGGGCGTTTGAACAAGCCAAGCAAGCGACCACGGTACGAGAAGTCTGCACCTTAATAGAAGACTATCGGTTGCCGTGGGAAGCAGTGCCAACCCAATGGCTGGCCGACCCGAAGGTCTGGGACACGTTGTTACCAATATTGCCAATGACGGCGCTGATTCGCAATTTGGGGCGCCTGACCAAGTTGGGCGTGCTTAGCCCAATGAGCGCCAATGGCAAGCTAGTAGCGGCTCGCTTGACAAATGAAGCCGCGTTGAAGAAAGCGCGTATCCACCCGTTGAAGGTGCTGTCTGCATTGACAACGTACCAACAAGGGCATGGCGTGCGCGGTAGCCTAACGTGGCAGCCAGTGCAGCGCGTGACCGATGCCTTAGACACGGCGTTTTACAAAAGTTTCCGCAACATTGTGCCAACCGGCAAACGCATTGTCTTGGCGCTAGATGTGTCTGGCTCAATGAGTTTTCGTGATATTGCAGGCATGCCCGGCGTGACGCCACGGGTGGGGTCTGCTGCGATGGCACTAGTAACCGCAGCTACGGAAAACAACGTGGAAATCATGGCGTTTTCTAGAGACTTTGTGCCGCTCAAAATCTCGCCGCGTCGGCGGTTGGATGATGCGGTCAAGGCTGTTTCTGGCCTGCCGTTCTCGGCAACAGACTGTGCGCTCCCAATGAAGTGGGCGCTAAAAAACAAGGTCGAAGCGGATGCCTTTGTGGTGTACACCGACTCTGAAACATGGGCCGGGATCACCCACCCGAGCCAAGCGTTGGTGCCATACCGTCAAAAGATGGGCATCGCTGCCAAGTTGGTTGTGGTGGGCATGGTCTCTAACGGCTTCAGCATTGCAGACCCCAAAGACGCTGGCATGTTAGACGTTGTTGGGTTTGACACGGCAACCCCAGCACTGATGAGTGACTTTATCCGTGACTAAAAAGAAAGACCT
>JAHDBW010000473.1 GCA_020630175.1 Anaerolineales bacterium | reverse complement strand
CTAAGCGGCAAATTATGCGCTTTTGTTTCAAAGTGCGGAAAAATATTCGAAATATCTTTTGGATATTCTTTGAAGTGTTCAATTTGAATGCCGCGACTGATAAGCGCCATCATTAGCATGTCTATCCGATATGCAAACCAGTAAACCGGCTTGGCGTCATAGGTGTTGTACTCGTAATAATCTAAGCCGCCTTCTTCTTCATTGGCGCTTGTATCAAAATAAGACCCGATCGTTGAGGGGTAGTCCTTTTCTGGATTTTCATCAAACACATTCAGAATGGGGTGCATTTCATAAATGAAGACCTGCGCGTTGGGGCGCATCAAGCGCTTCACAACGTCAAAGAACCCGTCAAAATCTGGCATCCAACTGATGACACCAATCGTGATGTAAATCACGTCAAAGCTATTGTTATAGTCTGCGGGAATGTCATAAACATTGCTACAAACAAACTCGGTGCCAGACTGCGCAACAGACTCAAGGTCTTTTGCTTGATCGATAAATTTATCGGCGATGTCAAAGCCGACAGCACGGGCAGCACCTAACCGTTTGACGCTGATGGTTTCTTGCCCATTGTTGCAGCACAATTGCGCCACGGCTTTACCACGCACATCAATCTGTTCCAAGATTGCTTTTTCAGTTGCATTTAGGCGTAGTCCGGCTGGATCGGCAAACACAGCTTTGATCTTTTCTTGATTACTCGCCGCATGCTTGGGGGCAACTTCGTTCCAACCTGCGCGATTGGCGTTTGTATAGTCCGAATTGTTCATAAAATAATAGGTTAGGGGCTAACCGGCAGCACGCTGTTTTGCATTAACCGCGCTGCGGCGTCAGGATCGTGTGAGGGCAAATAAACGGTTGGATGCAAGCGCGCATACGCCTTAATTGCCGCCAGCGTTGCAACGGCCTGATCAACATTGGCACTTACGCCATCGACAACGCCGTCCAATAACAAGTCTTGAGAATATGAAGTATCACCTGCTAACAGGTAGCTGACCTCATCTGTGACAACCAACACCGAGACATGGTGTGCCGTATGCCCTGGGGTTGGCACAATCATGACATCAGTGGCCTTGGTAAGAAACTCAACCTCAGAGAACGGGCCTTGCCCGCGATCTTTCAAGTTGATAAATGTTGGGTTGAACCAGTCGGGCCAGCGATGCGATGGATAACCATTGAGCAAGCCTAGCTTTCCTTTAGCTGCTTCATACTCTGCGTTGGTTGCGTAGATAGCGCAATGCGCAAAGTGATGCAATCCACCCGCATGGTCCGTATGTAAATGCGTCAGCACAACGGTGTCTACATCTTTGGCCGTAAACCCAAGCTTGATGAGCTGCTGGTCAATTTCATCTTCTGGTTTCACTTCCAGCCGAACAGCATATTCAAAGTAAGGATGCCCGCTAATGAAGTAACCGGGGCTATGCACCTGAGCAGTCTCACCGGTATCGACCAAGATAAGGCCTTCGGGATGTTCAATCAGCCATGCATAAATGGGCAGTGGGTCGCTCCACTCTTTGCCAAACAGCACGTTGAGCAAGCGCATAATCCCCTTGCCTTTACCCACCTGCTGATGGCGTTTGACTTGAACCGTCCCCGTTTGGATTGCGTGAATTTTCATAAGCAGACTACTCTTTCGGCTGCGTCACATACTCTTCCAACTGCACGCC
>JAHDBW010000472.1 GCA_020630175.1 Anaerolineales bacterium | reverse complement strand
CCAGCAACGCATCGCCCATCGCTGTCGCTGGGGTAAGCACCCCACTCACTTCGGGAAGGTCATCTTTGGCAAGACAAATCGCACTTTCGGCCATCATCTTTGCCGTGGAGCCATAACCAGGGTCCATATCGCCCGTGACTTTGCCCATTGCCGTCGTGCCGTCGGACAAGGTGGTCAGGAAGCGCAGGTTATAAAAGCCCGCTTCACGAGCCGCTTTATCTGGGCCTTCCCCCGGCTTAGGTAAGCGCGAGTCTAAAAACTTCTTCAATAAAGAACCGGGTTTAGCGAGCATTACCACACCCAACGCAATCGCTGCGGTGATCCCTTTGAGCCGCCCAGACAGCCCCGCGCCATTGAGCATGGCCTCGTCATACCGAAAGTCTTTGCCATATGGATAGCCCGCTAAGGCATTGCTGCGCCGCACGACCTTGGTGTTGATGCCCGCCATAATAAACGGCGAAATCCAACTGTTTGACTCGGCCTCATAGATCACGCTTTGGAGGTCTTTTTCATCAGGGCCGTCTTGTTCGCCAGCCGGGTTTAGGCTGTACGGACTAAGCAGCACTTTGTAGATACTTTTGTCCTCACGCACGGCTTCCATTGTTGCCCCAAGTGACGCATAGGTGCCACCGCTCATGGTGCCTTTCATGGCTTTGACGCGCATCTTGATCTGCTTAGCGGGCTGCCCCGTTTGGGCAAGCGCCTGCTGTTGGACAAAATACACGCCCATATCCGAAGGAATTGAATCAAACCCGCAGGTGTGCACGATTTTTGTACCATTGGCCTGCGCCGCCGCATGATGCTGTTCGATCATCTGCGCCATCCACGGCACTTCACCGGCCAAATCACAGTAATGCGTTTGAGTTGCAACGCACGCCGCCACCAGTTTGCTGCCGTATTTTTGATACGG
Source organism: Anaerolineales bacterium (assembly GCA_020630175.1). Lineage (GTDB taxonomy): Bacteria > Chloroflexota > Anaerolineae > Anaerolineales > UBA6668 > JAHDIM01. Next base: position 760 of record JAHDBW010000472.1, on the reverse strand, counting down.
ACCAACGGTGGTGCAAATTACGGTTGCACGCTGTGTCATCGCATCGAGGCTAGCGCGATCCATGCTGTCTGCGACGACTAACGGAATGCTGTCATCGGCTACTTGGGCACGGACGGCTTCAAGCTTGGCTTGATTACGGCCAGCCATTGCCCATTTCAGCGTAGTGTCTGTGCGGTAGCGGGTAAACAAATATTGCGCGACAAGCCGCCCGGTAAATCCGGTTGCGCCCCAAACGATGATGTCAAATTCTCGAGTATTGGTCATAGTGGAATGAATTATATTCTGAATTATGCCGTGCCGCATTTTTGTTTAGCCGCGGACGAGCGCAGACAAGCGCGGATCGATCTGCGTTCATCCGCGTTTTTCAGCGGCTAATAACTTCTAACGTTTACTGCTTAGCAAAAGCCTCAAAGGCAGCCATCACTTCTTTAGATGTGCGCCGGGCGCCATGCTGGAGATATTCCATTGCCACTAGCGCCGCGTCATGCGCCGCTTGGCTAGACCCCGCCACCACATCTTCTACCACGCGGCAGAAATAATCGTGTTGATGGCCGTCTACAAAGGTGTAGTGCACGCAGACATCGGTATGCCCACCAATCAGAATGAGGGTATTGGCCTTCAGCCCCTTGAGCAAAATCTCAAATTCGGTACCAAAGAAACCAGAGTAGCGGCGCTTGCGGATGAAGTAATCGTCCGGGCGCATATCCACTGCGGCAGAAATCTCTGTACCGGGGTCGCCTTCTAATAAATGAATGCCTTC
>JAHDBW010000471.1 GCA_020630175.1 Anaerolineales bacterium | reverse complement strand
TGGAGCCTAGACGGCCAGAGCGAAATTGATCTGAGCGCATTTGCTTGGAAATAAATGGTGGCATTTTCAAAAGCAGTGTCACTAGAAAGAAATACCCCAAGCCCAAGTGTTCCTAAAGATAATGTAGCGGGAACCTTTTGTTAGTGCGTTACGTCTTCTCTATATAACGCCTTCTATCTAGAAGATACAATCGATATACTAAACGGTATAGAACATCACTATTGAGAGGAAAATTCCGATGAACACAAAAACTTTAGTTCCAATCGCATTAGTTTTACTAGTTGCAATCGCTGGATTTATGGTCGGGCGGCAAGTGACCGCCACACCAACAGTACCTGTTGCCACGGGTGGCAATGGGAATACTAGCCCAGCGCGCACCATCTCAGTGAGTGGGATTGGGGAAGCAAATGGGACGCCAGATATTGCACAAGTACAAGTTGGAGTTGAGATTTTTGCCAAAACTGCTGCTGAAGCCACAGGTGAAAATGAACGCTTTATTTCTGCGGTCATCGCGACCTTAGCTGATGCGGGTATTGAGGAAAAAGACCTCCAAACCACGAATTACAATATGTGGGTTGAACAAAGCTATGGTGAGAATGGCCCAACCGGCATTTCTGGATATCGTGTGTCTAACCAAGTCAATGTGTTGGTGCGCGACATTGATAAGCTGGGGGAAGTGCTGGCTGCAGTCACTGACGCTGGTGCAAATAATATCTTCGGGGTTAACTTTTCTGTCGAAGATCCGAGTGTACTAATGGATGCGGCGCGTAGTGATGCTATGGACGACGCCCGCAGCAAGGCTGAACAAATTGCTGAAATGGCAGGGGTCACATTAGGTGATGTGATTGCTGTCAGTGAAGGCAGCGCTGGTGGCGGTGGTGCGCCAATGCCAATGATGGATATGATGCGTGCTGAATCTGCAATGGATGGTGGCAGCGTTAGCGTTTCTGCTGGGCAGCTATCTTACAATGCAAGTGTTTCAGTTGTCTTTGCAATTGAAGACTAACACGCTGTAAGATGTAATTTCTAAAAGCCGTGTGGTGTTTTCACAACGCGGCTTTTTTGATTCTTTGAGTGAACTGCTTGTCTATTTTCCTAGACTTACAGCTGTGCTGCGATTACAGCGTGATTTCTAGTAAATCCTCAGCAATTTGGCGTAATTTTTCTGTTTCCATTGCCGCTAATTTCATGGCAAGCCGAATGTAAGGCTCGTTTGTGCCTTCGCCAACAAAGGCTTGAATATCATCTGGCAGGCCGCTAAAGCTTTCGCGGTCTTGTTGGTCTGCTAGGGCATCTCTGACGGGGCCAGTTTCCGTCATGAAATAGTTGAACTGTAGGTCTAGCACTTGCGCGATGAATTCTAGTTCTGCCAAAGGCACGGGGCGTTTGCCAAGTTCATACTTGCGTAGGCGGCTTGAGGCAATGTCTAATTTTTCTGACATTTCAAACTGAGACCAGCCTTTATCTGTGCGAGCCTTGCGGATTTTTGCCCCAATAATTTTTTGGCGCAGCGCGATCATTGCTTTTGTGTCTTGATCTAACCCTGTGTTTTGTTGCCGGAGCAGTTCACCATCCCAAAAATGAGATAAGGGTACGCGAAAGAACACGGCTAGCGTCTCTAATTCTGGTAGCGAGATGGCTTTGACGCCTTGCTCATAGCGCGCATATCCCGC
>JAHDBW010000125.1 GCA_020630175.1 Anaerolineales bacterium | reverse complement strand
GTCCTAATTTAAAACAAAAACGCGCCCCAATTGGAGCGCGTTTTTTTATTGACAGTCTAGCTTGCCTAGTTAGCGGTTGGGCTAAAGCGATAGCCAACGCCACGGGCGGTGAGGATCATCTTTGGCCGAGAAGGATTTGATTCCAGTTTGCGGCGTAGGTACAAGATGTACAGCTTCAAGTGATCCAAGGCTTGGTAGCCTTCTGGCCCCCAGGCTTGGGTGACCAAGTCTTCGCGGCTCATTACTTTTTCTGAGTTGCGCACGAGTGCGGCGAGCAGATCAAATTCACGCGGTGAAAGCTCAACGCGTTTGCCACGGATGTGGGTTTCGCGTTTGTCAAAGTTGATGGTGAAGTTGATGTCATCAAAGTTGATTTCGCTGAGTGCTTCTGGATCTGGGTTGCGGCGGAGGTGTACCTTCACGCGTGCAATCAGTTCTGGGTTGCTAAATGGCTTTACCAAGTAGTCATCTGCGCCGGTTTCTAAGCCTTTGACAATGTCATCGGTGGTGTTGCGGGCAGACAAGAAAATAATCGGCACATCAGATAGGTCGCGCATGCGTTTGCAGACTTCCCAGCCGTCCATGTCTGGCATCATTACGTCTAGCAAGATGAGGCTTGGGTGGTGCAGGAATGCTTGACGCAAGCCTTGTTGTGCAGTCAAAGCGCGCACAACTTCGTAACCCTCTTTTTCAAGGATCATTGTCGTGAGCTCAATGAGCTCCATGTCGTCATCGACGATCAGAATTTTATCGGCCATAGTCACTCAGTCCTTCTGTAAAAAATCTTCGCTGTAGGCAATTTACCGACATGCTCCGTACACGTTGGCAAACCGCTACATCAATACAAATTAGTGCTGTGATTGTTGGGCGTAATAACGAATGTGCGCCAGAGTAATAATAAGGTTCTCTTTTGGTTATATTTTGGTAGAGAGACCAGAGCACAATCACGCCACTATAAAATCACGTAACCTTATAGTACGCGCAAACACCCCTCTATTGAACATAAGAAATATAGAGGTTTTATTAAGACGGTGTTATAAATTCATTATATCTTGAAATATTACAAGATATGTAAATAAGTATTGAATCTTAGATTTCCCGATTTTCATCGGATTCTTTATTTTTTTAGGCCTAGACCTGCGAATATAATCGAAGTATGTCTAATCAAGATCCTTATTCAAATATGCGCACACAGGTTGAAGCGCTTGACCGTAACACGCGGGTAAAGTCTGGCATTGGCAACTGGGTGATGCAGATCGGCTTGCTCGCTGTGTTTGTTGCGCTGGGGGTGTTCCTATGGAATCGTTGGAACATTACCGATCAGCAAATTGCGACAAAAATCGGCTTGACCGATGATTCGCCGTTGGCAAACCGGGTGCAGCTTTTGCCTGTTTCACTAACCGTGGCGGATATTGCCGAACAAAGCGGCTTTATTAACACAAGTTACAGCCCAGAAGTTGGGCGAGACGTTTATACACCTATTGAACAAGCTCAAACTGATAATGCGCTGGTGCAGTCTGATGCCGTCCGTGAAATTGCAGACGATGCGCTACAGCAAGTCGCCGCGTTAGCAAATGATCCTGCGCTCGATCTAGATAAGCTGGCTGGCGAAATTCTGTTTGCGGCTGGTGAAAAGGCTGCCGGTGAAGCCGTTGTAGATTCAACGCAGTTGGCCGCCGCGCTGCTGGTACAGTCTGACCCGGCCGATGTGGAAAATGCCGTGCGCCTAGCAGAGGCCTTGCTCGCACAAGCGCCAGACGCTGCGCCAGCAGAAGAATCGCTGGTGCCAATTGAAGACCTAATTCGCGGTGGGCAAAACCCAGACCGCTTGGTGATTCCAGCCATTGACCTAGACACGCCCGTAGAGGCGGTGGGCTTCCGGCGCGTGCAACAAGTGGGCGGAACGGAATATGTGCAATGGCAAGTGCCGGATCGATTTTCTGTGGGCTGGCATGGGATTTCTGCTGGGCTAGGTGAAGTTGGCAATACCGTGCTGAATGGGCACAACAACGTTTACGGACGCGTGTTTGAGTCGCTAGACCAGCTAGTTGTGGGCGATATTTTGACCATACACTCGGGCAATCAAATCTATCAATATCAGATTGCGTCTTCAGATATTGTCAAAGAGCGTGGGGAAACGTTAGACGTCCGCGCCACAAATGCCGAAGCCATTCAAGAAACAGACGATGAGCGGATTACGATTGTTTCTTGCTGGCCGTTTAATTCCAACACGCATCGTATTATTATTGTGGCGAAGCCGATTGGGATTGTGCTAAACGGCGATCAGAGCTAATTATCTGCCGCCGCCAAAGCCAGGCCAGCAATGCACCGGTGCAAAATCCACCAAGGTGCGACCAGCCATCAATTGAAGCGGAGCGCGTGCCAAGCCAGAACTGAAATAGCAAAAAGACCGTGATGTACAACAGTCTTGGAATGATGTAGCTATCAATGTCTTTACGGTGCCGAATCATGATGACCGTGTAAGCGCCAATCAATCCAAAAATTGCCCCAGATGCCCCAACAGAGGCGTCTGGGGTGAAAAGATAGCTGGCTAACATTCCCAGTACGCCACTCAGCACGTAAAGCGTGACCAGCCCCAACCCGCCCAGCCACGGTTCTACCAAGCGCCCAAATAGCCACAAAAATAATAAATTAGTTGCCAAGTGCCGCCAGCCGGTGTGCAAGAAAATAGCGCTAAGCAAACGCCAGTAATCGCCGTTAGCAAGGGCGGCGTTGCTTTTCCAGCCGCTGTGTAAGGCCCAGAGATACGCATTTTCTGATGACCCAAATTGGGCTTGCGCTTGAATTGCCCAAAGCAGCAGCCCGCCGTAAATCAGCGCGTTGCAAAGCATGAGGAATGATGTCCAGCGGGTGCGAGAAGGAAGCAGGGCAGTCATACACAAATTGTAACCCGCTAGCATAAGGGTGCCTTGAGAGATTGCCAATTGCCGTCGCTCGCTCCACCTAAACGGCTTGACCCATTGCAGGAAGCGCTCTAGGATTTATTCAGCGAAATCACTATTTTGAGGACAAGACGATGATCGATTGTGACGTGCATAATGATTGGGAAAATGCCGATGTGCTGATTCCTTATCTCGATAAAACATTCCGTGAATTTATGGTGCGTGGCGAACGCGTGGGCGGGCCGCACAGCTTTCCGCATGGGCACCGTCCGTGGTTACACCCTGAGGGCTATCGGCGGGCAGATTTAGCACCATCTGAAGGCCAAACGGCTGGATCTGACTACGCCATGATGAAGCGTGAGTTGCTAGATAAGTATGATTTGGAATATGCGATTCTGACCGGCGAAGAGATTATTGATGTTTCAACCTTGGCGAATCCGTATTATGCGGCGGCCTTGGCGCGGGCGAATAATGAATACACAATTGAACACTGGCTAAGCCAAGACAAGCGCCTTAAAGGCTCGCTGGCTGTTGCGCCACAAGACCCAGTTGGGGCGGCGAAAGAAATTCGGCGGCGCGGCGGGCACCCAGACATTGTGCAGGTGATGCTAAGCTCTGCCTGTCGACGCCCGTATGGCGATCCGTTCTACGATCCGATGTGGGAAGCCGCCGCTGAAGTTGGCATTCCGATTGGGATTCACCTTGGGGGCAACGGGGGCATCAATGCCGAAGCAAGCTTTGCCATGCCACCAACGTTTTATTATGAGCACCATGCGCTGCTGTGCCAAAGCATGATGAGCCACGTGACCAGCCTGATTTTGCACGGGGTGTTTGAAAAGTTCCCAACGCTAAAATTTGTCATGATTGAATGTGGAATCTCTTGGTTGCCGCCGGTGCTGTGGCGCTTAGATTCGGGTTATAAAGCGCTACGTAAAGAAACGCCGTGGCTCAAACGGTTGCCAAGTGAGTATGCGCGTGATCACATTCGCTTTACCACACAGCCGCTAGAGCAACCGCCCATGCAAGACCATCTGTACGCCATGTTAGAAGCGATGGATGGTAAGAACACGCTGCTGTTTTCATCAGACTATCCACATTGGGATTTTGACGACCCCTACCAAGTGGCGATTCCTAAAGACTGGCGTGACAATGTGTTTGATAAAAACATCCGCGCGGTATATACCAAGCTAGATTGAGTTCAAGCCTGCGCATCAGCGATAGAATATGAGCGTGGATACAAATAAAAACAAAAACGCAATTAGACGCTGGTGGGTCCCCGTTGGCTGCTCGGTTTGGCTTGTGCTGTGCTTAGGCCTGCTGGTGCTGTCTGCTGTGCTTGTCAGAGGCGAAGTGACTTGGGGCGGCACAGATAGACAACCGAACCGCATTTGGCTGCTTGATGAAACTGAGTTTAGTGGCATTGGCATCTCGCGTTCACGCGAGACCACTAATGCCGCCGGCGTGACCTGTACGTATACGCGCGTGCGGTATCTCTTAGCCAGCGGCGAAGCAGACACGCTCAATACTGAATACTGCAATTGCTTTGAAGACGGTAGCAACATTGGTGCGTGTGAGTAACTCGCCCACCTGTATGACCGCGTAGCTATGCCAGGTGCGGTGCGCTATGACAATATCTCTCATCTTTATCATTACACTCAGCGTCCTACTTTTGGGCGCTGTTTTATATTGGGAACTGGTGGTGGCAGAAGGCGCACATTTGGGTGCTAAGGCCGTCATCAAAATGTACGATTGGACAGCCAAGCGGTACGATGGCATCAAGCAATTTGAGCCAGAGTTTGAAGCGCAGACGTTAGGGTATCCCCTATCGATGACGATGGTGAACTTGGCCTACCCGCGCATTTTAGACGTGGCGGCTGGCACGGGGCGCTTAGCACGGGCGCTGCATGCGCAACCGGCGTTCCGTGGGCAATTGGTTGCGGTTGACCTTTCCATGGATATGTTGAAAGCCGGGATTCCCACGCACGCGCAACCCGTTGATAGCTTGCAGTGTCCGGCTGGGCGGTTGCCATTTGATGACAACACCTTTGACGTTGTAGCGTGCCTAGAGGCGCTGGAATTTATGCCAGACCCGCTAGCGGTAATTGAAGAGTGTATTCGGGTATTAGCGCCGGGTGGCTTATTGCTGATTAGTAATCGGCGCGGTTGGGAAGCGAAAGCGATTGTTGGGAAAACGTGGCCAAAAGAAGCGTTGCAGCCCCTGTTAGAGAACATGGGCTTGTTCTCAGTTGATTTTCAAAGTTGGCAGGTAGATTACGATCTGATTTGGGCGAATAAGCTGCGGCGATAGCCACTGCGTTTATTCAACGCTGAAGCTAAGTTGTGTGGTTTGGGTGCCAGATGGTAAGGCGCAGGTAATCGTACCAACATAATTGCCTAGCGGGTAGTCTGCTGGGCTTATCATAAATGAAGTGCTGGTGCGTCCATCCGCTTGCGTTGCAGGAAAGTCTAAAGAGATTGGCGCGTTATTAGGGCCAAGGATACTTGCAATACACGGCATGCCCGCAATGGGTTTATTTTGAACATCCGTAATAAGAATGGTTAGGGTTTGCTCTGAGGCCTGTGCAATGACGGGGTAGGCTTCCCAAGCAGAGACATTTACTTGTGGTTTGTCTGTTGTTGCGGTTGGATCTGGTTGGGTGCAGGCTGGCACAACACTTGCAATAAGAATCAGAAATAACAACAAATAAGTATGGGATAACTTTCTCGATTTCGTCATAAATACTTCCTTCCCTCAAAGTGCACGCAGCAAAACAATCTTAGTCAACCGTCTAAGCTTTGTATACAACTACTATTTATTCCAAAAATAGGAAATACCCGGCGCGACACTCTAACAATACAACTTAACGCAAGGCTCACAACGCGTTAGGCGCACTAACAAATATCATACATCGAAACAACTTTATCCAAACCAAACCTAAATAAATCTTACGATTCTGTAATTTGCGTTGATAGATTTTGTTTAGTTGTAAATTTTATTGCTTGGTTACGTCTTGTGTCGACGCCGCATTAGGTCTAAAACCCTAGGCATAACATTGATATACCCCCAATATCCAAGCCTATTGATAGGTAAATCCCATGCACCTGCCGTTTGGGTTAGCAATCCTTTGAATCCCTGCTTAAACCGCCACACGCCCCACATACTGTCTGTTTCATCGAAAACATCGGGCGCGCCCCAAAAATCATAGCGCGTACACCCGACCGATTTTGCCCAGCGCATGGCTTCCCATTGCAGCAAATATGTTGGCATTTTTGAGCGATGCGCCCCGCTAGACATACCGTACATATACGTGGCGGTGTTGCCATAGCGCGTTGTAAACACGGCTGCAATGGCGTCACCATCGACTTCGGCAATCAATGGTTGCGCTAAGTTTGCTTCCATTAATGAACGCCACGTATCCAAATAATAGTCACGCGTCCGGATAATAAACCCATCCCGCGCGGCGGTTGTTTGATAAAGTGCATACAGCAGCTCTAGGTCAGACACCAACGCTTTTCTAACAGACACATCTTTACGGGCAGCTAAACGAATGTTATAACGCGTTTTCTGTTTGAAGCCCATAATGACCGCGTCTTCAGGGTCAGCAATATCAAGCACAACCGTGTTTTTGAATTGAATTTGGAACGGGGAGTACTGCCAGCCCGCAACCTGCATGGCAGTTAATACCGTTGCCGTGGCTTGGTTTTGGGTGGCTTCTTCTGTCTCTGGCAGGCCAGTGCCGGTAACTAAGGCGGGGTCTATTTTTACAAATAGCGCGCGGTGCGTTTTGCCAATCTGTTTGAGGTCGGCCAGAACTTGTGCTGCCAGTTGGGTGTTTTCCCAATTTACCCAAGGGCCACGCGGGGCGTAGAGCACGCTCACGCCAATGCCAAGGCGGCGTTCTGTGCGCTGTAGCAGCTGACACGCCGCGATAGGCTGGCCTGCGGCTTGCCAAACATAGCGAATAGGTTGCCACCCCCAACGCGACTTTAACTGCCCCCATTCCCAAGACTGCAACAATTCATTACAGCCAAGGTGGGCGAGCGCTTGATCCCAAGTCGGTTGATCTGTGACGTGGATAAATGACATGTGAAAACTCCGCAAACGGGTTGCGCGCCTGAATTAGGCCTTGCGCGCCACGCGGCGCAGGTAGAGGTTGTAAATGAATTTACTGAGGGGTTTATCCCATGCGCCAACAGAGCGGACAGCCGTACCGCCAAACCCACGCTTGAAGCGGTAAACCGGCCAGAGCCCATCTTTGCGGGTCTGGAAGTGTTCTTCGAGGTCTGCCGTGCTGGCGTCTGGAATACCGACTAAGTCGTAGCGGGTGCAGCCCCGCGCTTTGGCCCATTGAATGGCCGCCCATTGCGCGGCATATGCGGGCATCCGGTTGCGCTCTTCATTAGAAGACGCGCCGTACAGATACCAAGCGCGGTCGCCCAAGGCAAAGGCCATAACTGTGGCTAACGGTTGCGCTTCATATTCGGCAAAAATCAGCGCGACCTGATCGGTGGCGGCAAATAAATCGTAGACCGTTTCGTAATACTTAGGGCTATGCAGTCCGAATGAATCGCGTTCGCCGGTAATTTGATTGAGCGCGTGGAAATCAGACAGGTCAGCAGCGGTGCCAATGCGCGTGGTGACGCCTTTCTTGGCAGAAAGCCGAATGTTGTACCGCGTTTTTTGCTTCATGCGCGCCAGAATCTCGTCCGCTGTGCCGCTGAGGTCAAGCTCAATGGTGTTGGGCGGCTGGATGGTTTGCGGGCTGGGCTGAAAGCCTAGGTCCGTTAGCATGGCGTGGTTTTCTGGCGTGTCTGGCAGGTCTGGCTCGATTTTGAGTACGAAGGAATTTCTTGCCAGCGCAAACTCAGTTGCGAGGTCTAGCATGTAGCTGCGCAGGTTGGCGTTTGTCCAGTCTAGAGTTGGCCCTTTGGGGATGTACGCCATACGCGAGATGCCCATTGGTAACGACTTGAACAGGACCTGTGCACCGCCTTCAATTGCGCCGTCTTTGCGGGCAACTAAGCGGATTGCACCCCAACCAAACTGGCTCTTAAGGTCGCCCCATTGTGAGGCTTGTAAGAGGTTTGGCGTTGGCGTGTGTGATTGGATAAACGAGTTCCACTCGCTTGTTGTTAGATTTTCTGAACTCATAAGCAGGCGATTATAAAACGGGTTGCGAAATTCGTGTTCATGTCGGGATAAACAGTGTGTGAGTAGCTGTGGACGGAATGGTGGGCGGGTGCTGGTTAGCTGCGAACAAGCGTGGACGGGCGTAGGAATAGTCGGGCCATGTTGTAATAAAAAAGAGGCAATCTGCATCAGACTGCCTCTTTTTGAAGGTCTTGTTTGGCGGTTAGGCTTTGCCAACAATGGCGCGGCGGCCGGGCTTGCGGCGGCTGCGGCGGGTGCCATCGGCGGGCTTGTTGCCATCGGCGTTGCGCGGTGGATTGTTGCTGCCACCATTGCGATTTGGCCGATTGTTAGGCTTGGCTGTGCCGTTTGCGTCGGCTTTGGCCTTTGGCTTGCGGCGGCGTTGCCCATTGTTTTGGCCACCACTGTTGTGCGGGCGTTTTTGGCCGTTGCGCTGATTAGCATTACGGCTGTTTTTAGACTTTGCTTTGCGGCGTTGTTGCTGCTGGCGTTCTGGGAAGGCCGTATCTGGATCAAAGTCGCCATAATCAAATTCTGCTAAGCGGCGGCGTTCTAGCTTGCGCTCTAGCAGTTTTTCAATATCGCGCACCATATCGGCGTCTTCTTCATTGGCAAAGGTGTAGGCTTCACCGGTTTGTTCTGCCCGACCAGTCCGCCCAATGCGATGGGTGTAGGCATCCACCGTGCTAGGCATATCAAAGTTGATCACATGCGTCACGCCAGACACATCAATCCCGCGTGAGGCGATGTCTGTGGCGATGAGAATATCGAACTTACCTTGTTTGAAGCCAACAATTGCTTTTTGGCGCTGGTTTTGAGACATATTGCCTTGCAGTGCAATGGCCCGGAATTTACGGCGTTCCAGATCACGCGCTAAGTTACGGGCGCGATATTTGGTACGGGTAAAGACCAAGACTTGGCCGGTTGCGGTGGCGTCTAAAAAGGTAAAGAGCAGGTCTTTCTTTTTCTTTTGCGGCACTGGGTACCACGCTTGGGTAACCGTTTCTGCCGGGGCGATCATGCCGATTTGTACCGTTTGCGGGTTGGTGAGCATATCGCTAGACAGGTTGCGAATGTCATCTGGCATGGTGGCTGAGAAAAAGAGCGTTTGGCGTTCTGCTGGTACGTGCCGCAGAATACGGCGAATATCTGGCAAGAAGCCCATATCGCACATTTGGTCGGCTTCATCTAGCACGAGCACGTCTAAGTTCTTGAGATTGACGTGGCGGTCGCCGATGAGGTCTAGCAGGCGGCCAGGGCATGCCACCACAATTTCTGTACCGCGTTTGAGGCCAGCAATTTGTGGGCCTTTGCCAACGCCACCGTAGGCGGTCATACTGCGGATTTTGGTGAACTTACCAAGCTGTTGGGCAGATTCGTGAATTTGTTCGGCCAGTTCGCGGGTTGGCGCGATGATCAGGGCGCGGGTTTTGCGCAAAGGGCCAGTGGTTAGTCTTTGTAAGATTGGGAGTAGAAACGCGGCGGTTTTACCGGTGCCGGTTTGGGCAAGGCCTAAAACATCGCTCCCGGCAGTAACAATTGGAATTGCTTGCTGCTGAATAGGAGTTGGCGTTTCATAGCCTGCTGCCTGAACGCCCCGCATGATGCGTTCGTCCAGAGAGAAATCATTGAAGTTCATAGGGTTCCAACACGGCCAGCGCTTTGGATACGTGCAAATAGATTAAATGCAGCAAGAATAAGCGCAAGACGTGGCTAAAAGTGTAGCGTTGCAATTGCAGGCTACAAGAATAAATAATAATCCCACGCAAGGGCCAAAGGCCGATCAGGATCGCTTATGTCAAGAAAAGAATTAGGCTTTACGGGACAGTGACACGTCGATTTAGTGTCATGTGGAGCGCTCATGGCGAGGGTGATAACGTTGTTATGGGTTTAGTATACATGGAATATGCAATTTCCCCAAACGGCCGGCCAACTGGCGATTGCGGCCGGCAATGCCAAGGGAGATGCTAATAAATCTTAATGGTGTGAAGCGGTGAATTGGAAAAAGGTTTGCAAAAATTGGCGCTCTCTGAAATAATGCGCAGGCTGTGGGCGCTATTACTTGATATGTAATTTCTGTCTACGCTAAGTCATGTATTGCTGGTATGGCTAATGCTTAACCGCCTTGCTACGTAGCAACACAGTACAATTTTATAACTTGCTTGATTGGCGCAACATCATATAATTGCCTTGCGATTGTAGTTGCGTTTTCCATTTGTGACTGGTTGCAGTAAATGTTGTGGTTGACCGCCACAATTCTGCTGATGCTATTCGGCCTACGCCGCTTATGTTAGGAGAGAAGGACCCGATTTAGAGGAGAAGACCAGCTTTAGCATCTTGTCCAGTCACTATTTTTTGAAGCCGAGAACAGTTCTGTTCTCGGCTTTTTGATTTCAAATTAGAGCCACTTGAAACCCTTCTTCCTGACTGACATTACAAAATATGACGAGCACAAATTTTGCAGCAGACCTACAAGACGTATGTAAAACGCCGTATGTGAATGACACAACCAGGATATAGATGTAGCCGCGACATCGCTGTCGCGAGATCAA
>JAHDBW010000009.1 GCA_020630175.1 Anaerolineales bacterium | reverse complement strand
CTTACGGTGTCCAAGCATCGCTAACAATTGCAACGAGCTTCCAATCATTGTCGATTGGTTCAAAGATCAAACGTAAACTGCGCCAGTCTAAATAGCCGAACTCATCTGTGCCAGCGTAATAATATTCCACGACTACCCCATCTGGAAACACCTGCGCGGCATTATCAATGGTATTACCGCTAGAAACCCGCTCCCGGAAGCCAATCAAGTCTGGCTGTGCCAGGTCGGCGGTGTAAGCGATTTCAGTCAAATAGTCGCTAAACGTATAGTTGATCTCGCCATCTTCTCCAAACCCCAGCCCCCATGTGTACTCGGTTGTGTCATCCAGCAGCCCCGGAATAAAGTCAATCGAGAATTGCGGGTCCGTTTCATCAATGAAACCATCCGCAGAAACAAGCAGGCTTTTTTCAGGGTGTGCCTCTGCCGCAATCACGCTAATGTCACGGTCACGGATTGCCTGAATAATTGCATCAGCTTTCACGTCAATCGTTCGATCAATAAAGCCGCGCTGTTCTGCTAAGAAGGCCGAGTTCACCCACCCTTCATCAGTGCCATAGACCACCGGCACCCAGTCTGGGGCATTGGGATCAAGTGGCGTTGGCAATAAGCGAATGGCCTGCCCATCGGGGCCGATAGTCGCGACGATATCATACTCAACGCCCGCGCCAGCACGCATGTTGAGCACATCATCTGCGGCAACGCCAACTACGGCAAAGATTGCGTCTGCCGCCTCACCGGGCAACACGGCGTCTTGCGGTGGCGCAACATACAGTAAGCTGTTGCCCACAATGCGTTGGATTTCTTCACGGAAGTTTGGCGCATCATCTGCGGTGTACAGGCGCTCAAATTCTGACCAAGCAAGGTCTTGTTGTCCCGCATAGAGATGGTCTAAGACCACTGGCAATACAGAACATTTATTACTACCATCAAACTCACCGTAAGCACCCGGATCACTGATCTCGGCCGCTTCGCGATTGCGCACAATCGTTTCTGCGTACACGTCAGGGAACGTTGGGCTGGCTGGTGTATAGCCAATTTCTGGATCAAATGTCATCACAACTTGCGGGAATGGTGACCCCACATACGGGCAATACGCATACGCAAACACATCGTCACAGGTGATGAATTCATACGTTCCGTCGTCATCTAGATCGTTGAAGGCCCCACCACATTCAGATGGTGTGCGTGACAATACGTTTTCTAGCCGCTCGCCAACACTGTACACTTCCGTGCCAGAACAGCAATGCGCCCCACCCGTGAAGCGCTCAATCACAACTTCTGGCGTTCCGTCATTGGTGAGATCTGTATCAGTTAGGTCATTGAAGCCGATTACATAATCGATCACTTCAAAGCGCTCGCCATCGGCCATGATGCGAACATAATCGCCCCCTGGCAAATCGCTGTCCGGATACGTGAAGTATTCAAACACAAAGCGTCCGTAATCTAGCGTTTCAGTCAGCTCATACGCAACTGAGGGATCTAACGCAGAGCCTAATTCATAATCTGGGTTGATTGACTGATAGTCGCCAACGTAAAGCTTGCTGGCTTGTAATGAGTCTTCAATTTCCCAACGGAATGCTTCTGCGTCATCACCTTCGTAATACTCGTCAAATGCAGTCCAAGCTAAATCAGTTTGACCCGAGTACAGCAGTGGCAACACGTAATATAAAACCGGACATTTATTTGTATCGTCTAATTCACCAAGGTCGCCCGGTTCAACTGTTGACGCTTGGGCCTGCCCAAATGCAATTGAGTCAATGTAGGCATCAGGATAGTCAATAGACGCGGGCGTATAGGCTTGCGTGTCCGCATCGTAGCTCAAGACCACTAGCGGGTAAGGTGAAGTTGCACCACCGCAGTAACGGTAGGCAAAAATGTTATCCGTCGTTAGCGCTTCGGCAATGCCGTCATCGTTGATGTCTTCAAATTGCGCCCCGGTTTTATTAGGTTCCAAATTCAGAATTTTGACGAGCTCAGTATCGGTTACTTCATAAACAACGTTGCCAAAACAGCAGCTAGCCCCACCCGTAAACCGTTCAATGCTAACGTTTGGTAAGCCATTCCCAGTCAGGTCTGGGACGTCATACACCGTGATCCCCGTTGCATTCTCAACTTGAAACGCTTCAAGGCCCGGGCCGTCTATCGTGACAATACCTTGCGAAATTTCATAGTTCGTTACCCAGTGCCGGAAAATAAACGCACCCACTTGCACCTCTTCTGCAAATTCATAGTCTGCGTCGGGAGTGAAAGCAGAAACAGGCGGCACAACATCGGCGCTGATCTTATTTACGTCATTCTCAGTGAAAATTTCCATCTCTGGCGCAGCATCAGGTTCAGTAAGCGCGGTAGCTTCTGGTGTGGCTGCATCCAATGTAGAGTCGGCGTCATCTGGCGCGGCAGTTGGGTCAGCAATACCAGCGACTTCGGTTACGACAACGTCAGCAGATTTCGGCTCTTCATTTGACATCGCCGCAATGGTCGCAGCAGCAGCCGTTGCAATATCGGCCGGGATATCGCCTTCGTTCTCCATTTCCACTGGAACTGGTGTCAACACCTGATCAGCAGCTTCGCGGACTTGGCTACAAGCCGCTAACAATAAAGCCAGACAACATAGGCTCATTACAATAATCTTTCGCATGGGGATCTCCAAAGTAACGTTATTGGTGTGATTGCATTGTATGCCAAGTTAAGTGCTTTGGGGAATAGAGTTGAGATGTTGTGGCAATCTTGGCGCGAAAATAATGGGGGCGTACTTTGAAATCATCCAAAATAAAAAAGCGTAACCAATTCTGATTACGCTTTTGCATTCAATATGAAATTGAAATAGGGACGCTAACTAATCGCCAGACACCAACACTTTTTGATCGGCCTCACGGACGCCTTCACCCGTTTGCACGCCAGTATCCCAATTGCGCTTGACCAGCGGCATGCGCCAGCCTGTGCCAAATGCACGGCGCGTCACTTTGATACCCGGTGCCGCTTGCTTGCGTTTGAATTCGTTGATACGCACTAACCACAGCACTCTAGCAACGGTTTCTTTTTCAAAGCCACGTGCCACAATTTCTGCCTGCGATTCGTGCCGCTCGATGTGCCAAGCTAGAATTTCGTCCAAAATTTCATAGGGCGGCAGCGAGTCTTGATCAACTTGATCAGGCCGTAGCTCAGCAGACGGTGGTTTGGTGATGGTGTTGCGCGGAATGATGTCGCTGCCTTTATAGGCGTTGTACCACTCACACAAGGCATACACGCGCATTTTGAGCACGTCCATAATTACAGCTAGCGCCCCATTCATATCGCCATATAACGTCGCATAGCCAACTGCATATTCAGATTTATTGCCCGTAGTGAGCAGCAACGCGCCGGTTTTGTTAGACATTGCCATCAAGGTTAGGCCGCGAATGCGTGCTTGGATATTTTCCTCAGTCACATCGGCTTCCCGTCCTTCAAATGGAGCTTCCAGCATTGTTGTGAAGGCATCCATCGCGGGTGCGATTGGGATCTTCCAAGACGGCATCCCCAAATTATCAGCTAGGCTTTGGGCATCTGCTACGCTGTGATCACTTGAATATGGCGACGGCATAAGCAAACCGGTGACATTTTCTGGCCCAAGCGCCTCAGCAGCAATGGCGGCTGTCAGCGCACTATCGATGCCGCCTGATAAACCCAAAACAGCTTTCTTGAAGCCAGACTTATGCACATAATCCCGCGTGCCAAGCACCAAGGCGCGCCACATTTCAGCCTCAACTGAAAAATCATCGTTGGCGATCGTGCCTGTGTTCGTCGCTAGGTCAACGGTCAGCACGTCTGGCTCAAATCCGGCCGCACGGGCAATCAGTGCGCCCTGCGCGGTGAATACGCTAGAGCGTCCATCAAACACTAATTCATCATTCGCGCCCGCCTGATTGACGTACACAATCGGCAGGTTGTATTTCTTAGCAGAAAAGCCAAGCATCCGCTCACGCAAGGCCTGCTTGCCAATCTCAAAAGGCGATGCAGATAAGTTGACGACTACCTCCACACCCGCAGCGGCTAAGTCTGCAATTGGATCTTGTGTATAGCGCTGTGGATACCAAAACTCAGCGTCGTTCCAGCCATCTTCACAAATCGAGACGCCAATGCGCTTGCCGTTGAGGTCTAAAATTTGGAGGCCTTCAGCGGGCTGAAAATAGCGATCCTCGTCAAAAATGTCATAGGTTGGCAGCAGCGTTTTACGGAACACGTGCTTTACTTCACCATCTTGTAAAAACGCGGCGGCGTTATACAGCGGGCGGCCGGGGAAGTCTTCATTCAGCTCAGCCAGCCCAATCAACATTGGCGGCAAGCCAACCAACTGCTGTGCCAATTGACGCACAACGCGCCAGCTTTCGGCAACAAAGGCATTGCTTAGTAACAAATCACGCGGTGGATAGCCCAACAACGCCAACTCAGATGTCACATAAAGATCTGTTTCTGGTTGGGTTTGCGCCGCCGCCAAAATTTTGGCAGCGTTATTGGTTAGGTCGCCCACAATAGGGTTGATTTGGATAGCAGTTATTTTCATAAGAGATACAGAAACGCGTCTATGCAGTTTGGGTTAGCTCAATTTTTGCGGCGAGTATTACAAAGAAGATCAGCAGTAAGTCGGCAATCAAGAGATGAATGAGTTGTAGCCAACCGGGTGCCAATAAAATCACGTTGATAATGCCAACAATCCATTGCGTGATAACGATGATGGTGACTGTTCGCGCCGTTTTCCGGACATGCGCAACGTCTGTTTCTGAAACGGTCAGCTCAGAAATTACAAGCAAGATCATGCCAGCAACAATCGCAATAATTGGATGGATAATGCGTAGCCGCACAAGGAAATTCATCCCCGGCGTAAAGTCTTGCCGAATCCCTTCTAAAATCGACTCGGCCGGAAATAGCGTGTCGCCTAACGCAGTAACAGCACCGGTGGCAGCAACCAGCAACAAGCCAATCCCACCAATAATCAACAGGGTGCGTCCCCCGCGTAACGTAATTTTTTCACGCGCATTGGCCCAGTAAGCAGTTAGCGCCATCACAGCCAACAAGATAAACGTATTGGCCTGATGCAGTGCAATGGCGGCCGCCCGCCACATTGAGGCATTGTCTGCAACCAGTTCTAAGCGGACTAGCAACGCGCCAATTGCGCCCTCAATGAGGATGAAAATCAACGATAGCACCGCATAGCGCCGAACGTTGTGGCCTTTATCAAAAGCCCGGAAGGCCCAAACCACCAAGATGATCACCAGCACGCCAGCAAACGAACTTGTTAGCCGATGCGACAATTCGATCATCGTCTCGACGGTGGGGTCTTTGGGGATGATGACGCCGTTACAGCGCGGCCAGTGATTGCCACAGCCAGCCCCAGAGCCAGTAATGCGCACCCAAGCGCCCCACAAAATTACAAGAATGCTATAGCCGACAACAAACCAAGCATAGGATTGAAAACGGCGTTGTGATTTATTGATTGGCAAATTCATTAATGATGTCTACGAGGGTGCCACTTAAGATTTCAGCGGCTTTGAACGCGGTGGCAACTAAGCCGCCCGGCACAGGTTCAGCAGACTGCGCTTCTAGCGCAGTGGTGCAAAAGTCGTACAGTGGGGTCATTGCTTCATTCAAGTCAGCAAACCCACCAGCATAGCGATCAGTGCGATTGCCTGACCCGTTGCCGGTCACAATGTCTAAAAGTTTTAGTGCGTCGTAACGGGCATTGTGTTCTTCACAGTCAAAGGGCTGGCCTTTCAGCACAGCGTCGTACCAAGACATGAGCGCATCCACCTCATTGCGGGCAGATTGCGTATCTAGAATATCAATCAGTTCCGGCGGCAACGTTGCCGTTACGCTTTCCGCAAGATCCGTTTCAGCCGCTTCTACAGCGGCTTCTGTGGCAGCTTGCGGCGGCGTTGGCGTGCTCGTTGGCGGCTTGACCGTAATAGACACTGTTTCCGTTACTGGAACGTCAGTTGGTGGCGCGGCAACCGTGTTTGTTGCAGGAGGTGCATCTGTAGGCGCAATCTCAAAGGTCGTTTGAGAGCGCGCGATGCTGGTTAGCGCGACGGCAGTATCAAAGGCATTGATTTCTGAAGTGCCACCACCGCTACTGCATGCCGTAGCGCCGCCTAATAAAAGTGCGAGCAACGCCGTACAAAAGATGATGCGATGCAGTCCACCGCGAGGAGATCGTTTTTTATGTGTCATAAATACACTAAGTGTTTAAATTGTATCATTTTTCAACAAGAAGCCAAATAAAGTGATGCAATTAAAAAGCCAACCTGAGCGGCGCGTTTGAGGCGTTATAGTGGCGCGGCACGCCGCATCACATTGATCTTGCGCTGCGCATTGAGCGTGCGGAGGGCCAGATAATTGCGTTCCGGCACACTGAGCTGCGCCACATCCGCGAGTAGGTCCGTACTGGCAAGCAACTTTTGATAGAGCGCCCCACGCGCCGAGTTACTCAGCACAGATTGCGTCCCATAGCGAATTAGGTCAGCGCGTTCTGCTAGCGCTGGCGCAACGGCTTGCTCGATGGCAGTAAAGGCTTCCCAATGGGCGCGATCACCAATATTTGGGTCAGACAGGAACATATCCATGCCTGCCAAAAGCCCCAATACACATGCTTTTGCAGTGCTATTGTCTACAAAATTTAGCAGCGCGGCCATGCCTAACCCGTCTGTAAACAGTGGCCCAAAATAATTAGTACGCTCTCTAAAAAGACGGAGCGCGCCATAAGAAACCGTGGCCGGCACAAACGCGCTGCCCTCTGTAACTTGGTTGTAAAACGCAACGTGCGTCACCATTACCGCATCCACAAGCCCTTGCTGATTGAGTATTTTGAACGGAAATAGATCCGCATCGCGCAACTCAATTGTGACCCCATCGATGTGCGGGTCTGCATTATTGCTAACCGCCCCACCTAAGCCGGGCGCATGCTTAGCAACACACTGCACACCGGCAGAGCGAATCCCTGCGGCATACCATGCTGCAATGAGTGTAACGCTAAATGGGTTTTTAGAAATTGCCCGCGCCTGCAAAACCTTAGACTCATTTTGCAAATCTAAGACGGGGCCGTAAATGGCCTGCACGCCGGTCTCTTTGAGCTCTTGCCCAACCTGCGCGCCCCAAGTCATAACCGACTCGGCAAAGGCTTGAATCGCACTATCCCCCGCAATGCGTGGCGCAAGCTGGGCGTATTCAGCTTCGAGTGTCGCCATATCCCACGTTGCACTTACATCGGTATAGTCAGCTAAGAGCGGGTCGAACTCACGGCCTAACTTTTCAAAATCAGGGGGCAATGTATACCCTTCCCGCAAGCGGGCAACGGTAGACGATTCTTGATCTACCATAATCAGCATGTCATACGGTGAATGCTGCGCCGCTTCAGCTTTGAGGTCTTGAATAAATTTTGTAACCTGTGCGCGTGGAATTTGCGTATTGCCTTTAAATAACGAAAACCCGCCTGGACGGATATACGCTAAATGTTGCTGCATATCTTCTGTCACGCGCGGGCCATACAAATCAATCGCAAATAGCTGGCCAATCCGTTGCGCTGGGCTAATGCCCGCCGACAGCGGAGCCAAACGGCGCAAGGGTAGGCCTAGCGTTGCGGCGCTCGCAAGTTTGAGAAACTGCCGCCGCGAAATTGTCTTACTCAACAGCGTGCGTCCAACCAAGCAATAAGATCCGTAAGCACTTGGGCTTGTTCTGGTTCGTTCAGCGTTTCGTGATATAGATCACGATAGTATTTCAAGGTTTTATCTGTGGTGGCCATGGTGTCAAACAGTTGTTGCGAGCCGTCAGGGTTAGCAAGCTTATCGGCGCGCCCGTGGAACAAGTAAGCTGGCAATGAGAAATTGCTAGCGTGCGCCGCAACATAGCGCATCCCACGTAGAAATTCATTACCAACACGCGCTGGCACGCCACCACGTGGCACTAACGGATCAGCATCATATGCAGCCACAACCGCCGCATCACGCGAAATATGCTGGCTATCCAACTGCACTGCTGGCAATTTAGGGGCAATCTTTGAGATCACACCAGACAACTTAATTAGTAACGGCGAAACATCGGCATCTGGCGCAAGCAAAGCACTTGAAAGCACAACGCCAGCCAACTGCGGTTGATTACGCGTTACAAATAGCGAGGTCACTAGCCCGCCCATGCTATGTCCCAGCACAAACAGCGGCGTAGACACCTGCGCTTGCAGCAAGCTAACCACTTCAGCTAGGTCATCAACTAAATCAAAAATATTGTCGTAATAGCCAAGTCGGTCGGCTAATGTGCCGTGGCCAATCTGGTCATAGGCAACCACATCGTAGCCCGCATCGTTAAGCGCCTGCGCCACATGGCCATAACGCCCCGCATGCTCAGCATAGCCATGCACCAGCAACACCGTGCCTTTTGGCGCCGCAATGTTCCAAACATAACGCGTCCGTTCGCCATTTGATAAGTTGAAGTTTGCACTCATTCCATATTTCTCCTTGCCTCGATTTTGCCCTATCATGAAAGGAAGGTCAACCAAATGCAAACCGGCAGAAGCACTCTCTAACTGTGGACACAGTCATTATTATCGGTCCAATTGCACCATATCGGGGTGGAATTGCGCGCCATACCGCATGCGTGGCGCAAGCGTTAAGCAACCGTTATCGGGTCGAGTACATCTCATTCAAACGTTTGTACCCGGCGTTGCTGTACCCCGGCACGTCAGATCGCATTGGTCCGCTTCCAACAGCCAACGCGCAGCAATTCAAATTGGATTTACTCAACCCACTCACGTGGTGGCAAGTCGCCCGCGACATCACCCAACAACGCCCTAGTGCGGTCATCATTCCATGGTGGACAACCGTCTGGGCGCTGCCGATTGGCCTAATCAGCCGCCAGTTAGAACGCAGCCAAATTCCAGTCATTGGGTTAATTCACAACGTTTTACCGCATGAAGCCAAGCCGTGGGATCGCTGGCTCACCCGCTTTGGGCTACGCGCAACCCAGCGCTTTATTGTGCAGTCCCAAAGTCAAGCCCAACGGGTCACGGCGCTTTTTCCAAATGCAGCCGTTGCGCATTGTGCGCATCCGCCTTATCCAAAGCTTGCAGAAACTGTTGTGCAAAGAACAACGTCTGTGCCCCAGCTCTTGTTCTTTGGCTTAGTGCGCGATTACAAAGGCCTAACCGATTTGCTACACGCTTTAGCCATCATTCAGGCACAGGCGCTGGAATTTCAGCTCAATATTATTGGTGAATTCTGGACAGACATCGCCCCGTACGAAACGCTAATTACCACCCTAGGATTAGACAAAAACGTTGCCATACAAGCAGAATTTGTCTCAGATGCGGCAGCGCACGTTGCGTTTGAAACCGCTGATCTTGTAATTGCCCCATACCGGCGCGGCACGCAAAGCGGAGTTTTAGCGCTAGCCCAACAGTACGGCAAAGCAATCATCGCCAGTACAACCATCAGAGACAGTGTGCAGGCAACCTATCCCGGTTGGCAGCGCTACGTTCCCCCGCAGCAGCCCGCAGAGCTGGCGGTTGCGCTGGCTGATTTCCTTACAGAAATGCCGCCAACCATCACGCCACCTGCGCCAGATTGGTCTGGATTTCAGCACGCCGTTGCAGCCTTACTTGACGCCTAAATGCGTATTCTTTACCTCATCCCGCAAGATGCGCAAAGCCCGTATGGCAACGGACGCGCCCTGCCAATTGCCAACGCCCTTGCCCGCCAAGGGCACACGGTTACTGTATTAATGTTGCATGCCAACATCGCAGCGGCGCAACGCGGCTGGTTTACGATTGATGCTGTCAGAGCGCGCTATGTGGCGCAGTCGCACGTTAAAAAGGTTGGGAATACAAAATCTTATTTTGGCCCCGTGCAACTGAGCTTGATCATCCTAAATGCCATGCTGCGTCTTTTTTGGCACGGACTTTGGCAGCCAGCAGACCTCATCATTATTGGCAAAGCACAGCCGATTGCGGGGGGGAGTGGCTTTTTGCTGGCAACGCTAAAACGCGTACCCTGTTGGGTTGATGCTGATGATTACGAAGCTGGATCTAATCGATTTAGCAGCCCGCGCCAACAGCAGCTACTAGCCTGGGCTGAAAAGCGCCTCTGCTGCTATGCAACTGGGGTGCTGACCAACACAGACTTCATGGCCAAGAAAATCAACGCTTGGTGTCCGCAGCAAACCGTTACACGGCTGCCAAATGGCATTACTGCACACTGGCTAACCCCAACAGCCGCGCCGGAGACGCACAGCGCACAGCTTGAAACCCGACATGGCCCTGTCATTGGCTTTATTGGCAGCCTCAGCAGTCCCAGCCATCCAGTCACGCTGCTTTTGCAGGCCTTTACGCAGCTTATAGATAAAGCACCAAACGCCACCCTGTTGATTGTGGGCGGTGGTGAAGATTGGGCTGCACTCCAAGCCGAAGCACGCACGCTTGGCATTGCAGATGCGTGCCACTTTACCGGTCGGGTCCCAGCGCATCATGTCAAGGACTATTACAGCCTCTGCACAGTTTGCGTCGAGCCGCTGTATGCCGATGAAGCCGCGCTAAGTCGCGCACCGCTTAAGCTATTTGAAGCGTGGGCAACCGCAACGCCATTTCTCACCAGCCTGCTTGGGGAACGTAAAACGCTATACGCAGGTCTACCCGCAGCGTGGTTTCCCGTCGCTGGCAATGTGGACGCACTAGCCGAAGCCATTTGGCAGGTAATAGCAGATGCCGAAATCCAAACTAGATTGATTGCACACGGTCAGGCCAACATTACCGCCTATCAGTGGGATCACCTCGTCAAGGATCTATTCGCTGATGACTAACATCCTGATCCTAAACTTTCACTCCTCCGCAAATGCAGGCGATCAAGCGTTGTTAGAGACGGCCATCCAAGGGCTTAGAACGCACTTTCCAGCCGCAGAGATTACCGTGGCCTGTAATGATGAAACCAGCCAAGCCAGCCGAGCGAAAACTGTTGGCTCACTGTACGCACTGTGCACGACATTAGACCGAGAGCAGGGCATCCACTGGCGACCGCTAGCATTGCCTGTCTATCTCATCACAACCGTGCCATTACTGTTACTCACCACAGCGCTGGGGCGTCCGTTGGGGATATCAACGCGGCAGCGCACCCTTATCACTGCCTATCAACAAGCGGATATCGTCATCAGTTGCGCCGGTGGATTTTTATACTCCAGCGGCAAGCTTGGGCTACCCTTGCTGATTTCGCTATACACATTGTGGCTAGCCGTTCTAAGCAAGACGCCGCTCTTTATCTTGCCGCAATCGATTGGCCCGTTATGGCGCACGCGGGATCAACGCTGGGTAGCAGCTTTATTGAAACGCACAACGCGCATCCAAGTCCGTGAAGAAACCAGCTTTGCACTCGTCAAAGCACTTGTGCCAGACCATCCCAACGTCAGTTTATTAGCAGACTTAGCCTTGGCCTATGCCCCACCAGCGCAACCGCATGTGCTACCCAATTTGCCACGCCCGTGGATTGGCGTAACCGTGATCGACTGGGGGGCGCAGAACAAGCACTTCTCACAACAAGCAACCTATGAAGCCGCAGTAGCTGATGCGCTTAGTCGCGTTCAAGCGCAGGTTGGCGGGACGCTGATATTTATTCCGCAAGTGACCGGGCCCACTGCCAATCAAGATGATCGCTTAGCGGCACAGCGCGTTAGCACGGCCCTCGCCAAAACGACAACCGTGCACACCGTCACTGACGCCTTGCCAGCCCCACAACTCTTTGATCTCTATGGGCAATTGGACTGTTTGCTAGGGACGCGCATGCACAGCGTTATCTTTAGCAGCCTCCAGCATGTGCCGTTTGTTGGGATTGCATACCAACCCAAGCTCCAAGGGCTAGCCAGGCAGCTAAACGTCGCCAACTGGGTTGTGCCGATTGAAGCCTGCGATGCGCCCCAACTGACCACACTGCTAACAAACGCACTCACCCATCAGACTGTTTACCAAGCGCAGTTGGCACAAGCACTCGGGCCATACCAAGCCCTAGCCCATAGCGCGTGTGCCCAAATCAAAGCCGACTACAATGCCAATGCATAAGCCGCACATTTTGCTGCTCGTGCCAGATTTTGACACGGAAAATACTGGTGGCCTAACGCGTTTCGCAGAGGCCTTAGCGTATGCGCTAGACCGCACGCAATTTCGGGTCACGCTGCTGGCACTATGGGCGCGCAACACCGCTGGAGAACGGCAGCGTCGGCAACGCCTGACCGAAGCCGGCTTCAATCCGCAAACGCTAGCGCCATTCAATCCAGCCCGTCCTTATCAGTCATTTTTCGCAGCGTACCGACAGCTCCCCGCAGCCCTAGCGACAAGCAAGCCGGACCTGATCCACTGCCACTCAGAATTTGGCGAAATCGCGCTCGTGTTTCTAAAGCTAACGGGCAGCTTACCCTGTCCGGCTTGGCGCACTGCGCACAATGTGGAATGGCAAAAACGCCCGATCCGGCGGCGAGTGCTGTCTAATTTTGCCTACCTTTGGACATTTCAACGAGCGTTTGGCGTTTCAGCTGAAATCGCCGCCACGCTCAATGCGCGCAGGCTTGCAGCTCTTCAAAAGCACCCCGTCTTATGGTTACCAAATGCTGTCGATCTAAGCCGTTTTCAGGCCGCGCAACCAGCACCAGAACGCCTAAGTGAATGGGGACTTAGCCCAGCCAACCCGCTTATTCTTGGCATTGGGCGCCTGAGCCCCCAAAAGGGCTTTGCCGATTTTGTTCAAGCTGCCGCTCAAGTTCATCAGCACCAGCCTACCTATCGATTTTTGATCGTCGGTGAAGGGCCAGACCGTGCCAGCCTAACAGCGCAGATTACCAGCGCAAACTTACAAGGCATTGTGCAATTGGTTGGTACGCAAACGGACATTGAAACGCTGCTACCGCTAGCCACGCTAGTGGTCTCTAGCTCTCATTGGGAAGGCCTACCGACCGTTATTTTAGAAAGCATGGCCGCTCAGGTTCCAGTCGTCGCGACAGACATTGCGGGAAACAACACCTTGATTCAGCATGGGCAGAACGGTTGGCTAGTGCCGGTTCGGCAGCCGGAGAGTTTAGCGACCCAAATTCTGCAAGCGCTGGCCAATCCAGACCACCTTGCCGACAGCGCAAACCGCGCCTTAGCCACCGCAGCCACCTTCAGCATTGCCAATGTTGCCAAGCAGCATGAAGCGCTCTATTTAGCAGCACTGAAATGAATCAGCGCGCTTTTATTTCTCAAATTGGGGCGGTGTTATCGGGTGCAACTGCACACCGCATTGCAAGCTTGGTGGCGACTTTATTCGCCGCCCAACTGCTCTCCACCGCCGCGTTTGGGCAGCTACTCGCAACGCTCGCGCTGCTGCAACTCACGGCAATCGTATTTGATCTTGGCCTAGAAATCTGGCTGTTGAAACAGACCCAACCGGAAGCCCATTTTGGCAACGTGCTTATCTTGCGGGTGGGTATCGGTGCCAGTTGGCTGGGGCTGATGTATGGCGCGGCCAGCTGGTTAGCGTCAGATTTATATCCGCCTAGCTTAGTGCTATTAGCCGCCAGCTTTATTTGGGGAGAAGGCATCCTACAAACGTATCTGGCGTTCTTCAAAAGTCAGCTACAAAATCAGTCTACGCTACGCGTTTCACTTGTGACCGCAATCAGCACCATTGCTGGCATTGGGGCGCTCTTCCTGTTGGATACGGTGACCAGTCATCAAATTCTGATTGCCAGGCTATTACCAGTGGGATTGGGGGTGGGTTTAGCCATTTGGATCAACCGCAACGCTCCGTTGCACATCGATTTGCAGCAATTGCCGCAGCTGGTGCGCAGTTGTCCGCCCTATGCACTTTCTGTGCTACTTGCGGTGGCGTATACCTATGCAGATATCACCATTGTTGCCAACCTTAGTGGGCTAGAAGCTGCGGGGCATTACGGTCTTGCCACGCGCGTGCTGACGGCCCTGTTTCTACTGCCACACTCAATTTATTCAGTGTTCGTACCGTTACTCTCTAAATCACAGGCAGCGCTGGGACAATGGCGGCGGCGCAATTACAGCATTCAAGCCGTAGTCGGATTAGGTCTCACGCTCAGCACACTACTCCTCCTGTGGATTGGCGGTCCGTATGTGCCAGCAAAGTATTCTGTCGCTGCCCAACTGTTAGGCTGGCTAAGCTTGATTTTGGTCGCCCGTGGCATTAGCTTCGCGGCCGCCGCTTTACTGGTTGCCGGTGGTTGGCAGTCACAGCGCGTGGGCGTCCAAGCCGTGATCGCTTGCATAAATATTGCCGCAACGGTCTGGGCCGCTACAACGGGCACACTAATTATTGTTGGAATTGTGTATGTACTTAGCGAGTTTGGGCTAGCTACAGGTTACTATTTACTAGAAAATCGACACTGGAAAAACTCAACTTTGCCCGCTGGTTAGGATTTTCATACAACTGTTCAAGGCATTTGTGAAACTAAACCCTTTGTGCTACGCTTCTTTCATAATTCCGTGCGGTATGAAGCTTGCACAGAGTCCTAGCATTGCACCGAAATCTAATGGTTTTGGACGTTAAGAGAAATGATTGTTATCCAATGTACAGCACGATTGACTGTACAGTTTCAGCCTTGTTTTTAGATTTAATATGAAAAAGAATGCATCCTCAACGCGAAGTTTAATGTTGATGGGCGCTGTTGTAGCCCTAAGCATCATTCTAAGCGGTTGCTTTGCTAACCCATTCGCCCGTCAAACTGATACAGCCGAAGAAACTAGCGTGTTTGACAGTGACTTCGACGCCACAGACCTCAAGCCGCAAACCGAAGCCGCACCAACTGATGTTGCCATGCTCGAAGAAGACTCTGCGATGGCAGAAGATGACGCGGCAATGGCTGATGACGACGAAGAGGTGATGGACGCGCAAGCAGATAAAGACGATTCCGAAATGGCCGAAGACGGCGCGATGGCGGATGAAGAAGAGCCAACTGCGCTCCCAACCGTGATGGTGCCAACCACTGCGCCTGAAGACGAAGACGACCAAACGCCAGAGCCATCTACCGCAACGGCTGAAGCCATCATTGCCGAAGATGAAAGCGATGACAGCAAAGACATTGGCGGTGACGAAACCGACGCAACAGCAGGGAACGAAAGTGGCGTCCAAAACGTGGTCCCTGCATCTGCCGATGCCTGTGAACACGTTGTAGAAAAAGGCCAAAACCTATTCCGAATTGGGCTTGCCTATAACATCCCGTGGGATGTGTTGCAGCTTTACAATGCCCTCTCTTCCGGAGATAGCATTCAAGCGGGGCAAGTCATCTTGCTACCAAATCCGGGGTGTAATTCAGCACCAGCTGCGGCGCCAGAACTAGGCGGCAACGGTGGCGATGTTACCCACGTTGTGCAACTTGGCGAGAACTTATTCCGAATCGGTTTGAAATACAACATGACGTGGGACATTCTCGTCGCTGCGAATCCGGGCATTGATCCTAACAACATCAAAGCTGGTGATCGATTACAAATTCCAGCGAATGGCATTGTTAGCAATCCGGCACCAACCGCAACGCCAGCCCCAGCCAACAATCCAACGGCTACTGCAACGCAGTCAGTCTCTATTATTACGGCAACGCCAACGGCTGCCGCCACAAGCACGGAAGCCCCCGCGACCAATACAGGCACGGTAGATGCCGAAGACGTTGAAATTTCAACCAATGGCCTGCACGTTGTTCAACCGGGTGAAACGCTCTCTATCCTGTCGGCTGCGTATGACATTCCATTGGCAAACTGGGTCGCTGAAAATCCGGGCGTTAGCGATGAAAATATTATTTTTATTGGCCAAGTATTGACCGTACCGGGCAGCAGCACATCAGGGCCGATTATTACGGCAACTGCCTCTGGTGCTAGCAGTTCAACAGCAACGAATACGCCAACGGCCGCTGTGCCAACCATTGGGGCAACCGCAACAACAGCCGCAGCAGGTACAGACACGCCAACGCCTGCGGTAACAAGCACGCCAACAGCCGCATCAAGCACAGATACGCCAACACCCGCTGTGACCAACACGCCAACGCTAACACCGACGCCAAATTCGGCATCATCTGGGGCAACTGCCACCAACACGCCAATTACGCCGACGGTGACCAATACGCCTGCCGTCACCAATACACCAACCAACACGGCAACGGCAACTAACACGCGCACACCAACGCCAACGAACACAACGGCGGCAACCAATACAAATACGCCAACCAGCACTACCGCTGCGGCGACAAACACACCAACCCGCACCAACACGCCAACCAGTACGGCAACATTGGCAACCCCACCAACCGCAGGTGGCCCAACGCCAACATCAGCACCGTAAGGCAACAACATTACCGTTATTGAAAAACGCCTGTCTCTGTTAGAGGCAGGCGTTTTTTATTTCAGCTAAGCATGGTTTCTCTTATCAAAACACAATGGCATTCCATTAAGCACCGCTGGTTAAAGCGTTACCCTAAGCACCTGCCGCCGCACGTGACTAAGACGTGGCGCGCTGTCAAAAGTCAACGGTTGACGTATCTAAGTCATGCGCGGCTAAATTCGCTTATTACGCAAACGTTACGCGTGGAAGCGGAAGCGCTAACCGGCATACTCATTGAAACAGGCTGCGCCTTGGGCGGCTCTGCTATTGTGATGTGCGCTGCAAAACAACCGACGCGCCCGTTAGAAGTTTATGATTTATTTGGCACTATTCCCGCGCCAACAGCAAAAGATGGGACGGTAGCCAACACGCGTTTTGATGTAATTTCGGCTGGTCAGGCGCAAGGTATTGCTGGTGACACCTACTACGGCTATCAACCGCAATTGAAAGCGCAGGTTGCCGCAAATTTTGCGACCCATGGCTTTGCGCCCCAGCAACACTGCGTCACGTTAGTTGAAGGCTTACTCGATGCTACGCTGCGCGGGAATGAACCCGTTGCCTTAGCACACATTGATGTGGATTGGTACGACGCAGTTGCGCTGTGCCTTAACCAAATCGCGCCCCGTTTATGCTTAAACGGAGCGCTAATTATTGATGATTATTATGATTGGCCCGGCTGTAAAAAAGCCGTCGATGCCTTTTTAGCACAACACCCTAGCGACACCTACACGGTAGATGGCACTGCGGGGCACTTGGTGCTAATCAAACGAAAATAGACTGCTATGGCGTAATCGTGACTGCGCCGATATCAAACTGTTCCTTTTCGCCCAGATCAATAATGACAGTTTCCCCGTCAATACGCAGGTCGCGGCCGCGTTCTGAATCTGGCCCGACAACCACAACATATTCGCCAGCAACTAAGCCTTGAATTGCAAATGCGCCATCAGCATCTAATTCAATCCGATTGTGGATTGCTTGTTCAAGAATGAACATTCCACCGCCTTCTGGCGCTGGAAAGAACGGTGCCGCATAGGCGTACAGCGTAGAATCATTCGGCCAAATTTCCGCCGGATTGGTGACGCGCCCTAGCAGAACTGAGTCGCCTTGCGGCAGGGCTGGTTGCTCTGCCACTGGCTCTACTTCAGCAGTCACTGGCGCTTCGTTACGCGCTTGGCAAGCCGAAAGTGCAACTACAGAAGTCAGTGCAAGGATAAGGAAAAAATAAAAACGTCGAGAGTTGAGCATAAGTAAAGTGTGTTGTTAGCAAAAGAGCAGCATCGATGATGCTGCTCTTTTATTGGGTCTAAGCGGACGGTTGATCGATCTACGGGATTTCGATACCGGTGTAATCTTCAGCGATTTGTGAGGTATCACCCAAAGACACGTTGATTTGTGAGCGGTTGGTCACTAGCACCGGTTGATCACTTTCAATCACAACTGAGCCATTCCAATCGACTGCGCCAACTGCCATTGCAACACTTGTGTTGGTTTTTTGAGCTGGCAACAATGGGCCTAGATTGTGGGTGCCAACGAGGTTACCGGCATCATCATAGTATTTTGCAGTTACCGTGCTAGCAGTTGAGTCTGATACGTTCATGACCGCGATGTATGAGCGGTAGCCAGATGCTGCGTCGCTGCTCCAGCGGACGTATGGCAACGCTTGGCGGGTTGCGCCAGTACCACGCGCAATGAAACCGGTTGAGAAGCCAGCATCAGAAACAACCTTGACGACAACTTGAATGCGACCAGATGACGTTGTGATAACAGATGAACCGTTCAAGTCTGCTGCTACACCGTCGGCACATGGATTGACACTAAGCTTTGCGCCGGAGGTCAATGTGACGTTGGTTTGGCCGCCTTGGCGGGTGCCATCGGTATCAAAGTGATCGATGTCAAAGGTTGCGTCGCCGCCTACAGCTTGAACAGCGTAGTAAGACGTTGCGTCCCATTTCTTACAGATCATGGTTGGTACAAAGACTTTTTGTTCCCCAACGGCAACACCTTCAAACGCGTATGCTGCACGACCTGAGTCGCTGGTTTCTTGTGAAGCTGCAACAACTGGTTGGCTGTCTGAAACAATTTCAAGTGAGCCAGTAAACCCAACTGGGATATCGCCATTTGCGTAATCATTCAAAGAGAAGATGTAAGACGCTTTAGCTGGGATTGTTTTGTTATCTGTAAAGGTAGGCGTGGCAGAACCAGAGCTAAAGAAGCGTAATTGCACGCTGGTGCTGGTGTTACCAATGTTTTGCACACCAACGCGTGAGGTGGTGCCAAATTTTTGCTTCAAAATAGTTGGTAGAGAGAAATTCAATGAGCCTTGATCTGCGGTAAAGCCGTTATAGATCATGCGGCCGTATGCAGCGCTGCTATCAAATTGTAAGTAAGTGACAGCCACGTTTACATCTGAAGACACAACTGCACTCCCTTGGAAGCCCGCTGGCAATCCTGGGCTCGTTGCAACTGTCCCGACTTGGATGGTGCCACTTTTGAAGGCCGTGACTGGTAATGAAGCAACGCTGTATTCAGTGCCAGAGCCATCATAAAAGGTAACGCTGAGATTACCTGAGCTATTTGAAGTATTTTGATAAATGATTGCAGAGGTCCACGTTGCGTTCGTTGCAGACTGCGCTTGGACATTGCTAGACCCAGTAAACGCAAAGAGCGCCACTAGCACTGTGAATATTGAAACTACCACTTTTTTCATCGTTAGATTTCCTTTGAATTTGGAAAGATATGTTTTGATGCCGCAACGCTACCTACGTTTATATTTGAGACATCACTCGTAAAATAATTACCTTTAATTAGGTTGTGCAGTCGTTGCACGTTTATACAGTATGAAATTTTGAGGGCTGATTCAATAATCAATAGGGGTTAATTGTTTTCTAACCGTACAAAAACCAAAGGATTACCACTAATACTTTTGGATTAGCTGCCAATAATTGGCACCATTACGGTAAAAACAGCATCGTACGTGTAGAAATTCGCAGTTGTCGGATCTAGCAAGTATAGGCGGGAGCCGGATGCGGTGATCAACGGTAGCGTAGAAAATCCGGGCGTTGCAATTTCAGCCCAAGCCGCTGTGCCTTCTTGGTATTGCCATAAGCGCACGCTGCCATCAGCAACCTGCCCAACAACGTAGAGGTTATCGATAATGCTCACAACGGAGCCGTTTTCAATTGGCATTGGCAGTGTGAGTTCAGACACAAACTGCTTAGTACCCAGCGCAAACACATCTAGGGCAGTTGTGGCACTTTGCGCAGTATTGAGTAAAACGTATGCATTAGCGAGTGTGCTGGCAGCAGAAACTGCATCCGTTGCGCGGGGGAGCGGTGCAACGGCATTCCAAGCTGCGGTTACAGGCTGATAGCTGAAAACACCTTGTGGGTCAAACACTAAGCCTTGGCCTTCTGTCACCACCACATCATACTCGGTTAGCGCCGTTGGCAGGTCACCCGTTGTTTGCCAAGCCGCGCTGGCTAGATCAAGCTGGGTAACCGTATCCGTTAGGAAAATCAGATCGCCATCAAAGCCAAAAGGGGTTGCCGTAGAGATATCCGTTGGGGCGGCGGGCAGGTCAGACCAGACTTGCGTGGACGGCTCGTAGTGCTGAATGTGATCAGCATCAACCAAGTAGACCCCATCCAAATAGGTGCGTAAAGCAGCCGAATCAGACGTCTCAACTGGGGCAAGCGTTGTCCAGCGATCATCTAACGCAAGGTTAACCGGATCGGGCTGGTTACTACGCTGCCAAAATGCAAATGCGCTCACTGCGACCGCAGCCACAATCCCAATGCCGACTGGTAACCACCATTTTTTAGAAACTGACGTTGTAACAGTCGGTGCAGGCGCCGCTTCAACAACATCTGGGGCAGCATCCGGCTCAGGCGCAGGGTCGCTAGGCGGGGCTACAGGCTCAGCCACAACCTCTGCCGACAATTCACCCGTTTGAAAATTCCGTTTGACACGTACTAATCCTGTGCGAATTGCATATAATGTCGCCTCGGTACGCGAAGACACCCCCAATTTTGTGTAAATATTGCGGAGGTGAACCTTAACCGTATTTGGACTAATGACCAGCGCGTCTGCTAATTCTTTATTGCTGGCCCCAGTGGCTAGCAAGCGCAAAAGCTCTAGTTCTCGTTCGCTAAGTGTTGGTGTGTCTGGACGTTCTTCAGGCATAGGTGTTTCGCAAAAAGTGCACCAGTCTAATTTGCAGCATCGCTGCACGTATCACTGAGAACTTTAGGCGTTCACTTAAATTGTGTTGATAACTAGCATTCTAAATATACAACATTCAACTATCTTTAGTCTTGATGCGTTACACAATTTATCCATTCTGCGTTGCACAAAAATACAAATTCCCGTTGATAGCAAAAGACCGCTAAAATAGGACAAATCATTGGAGAATTTATGTACGCTAGAGATATTAAATATATTGACAACCACAAAGCATTACTAAAAGATCATGCTGCAATAGAAGAGGTGCGCGCAAATATTGCGGCCGGAGACACCTATATTGCAAGGAATGTGTATCCACGCCCTTTATTAGAAAAGATCCGTAATTACTTGGTGATGGTCGGGCAAAGCTCATTACCAAATTATCATCGGATTGAACAGCACGCCCCTAACTTTCATCGCATGAATCGTATTGATCCACGGGCACATGTACAAGGCTGCTTTCATCAATTTGTATTCTTCCCATGGAATCAGGACTTATTTGATATGTTTACCATCTTCAAAGAAGTCTATTTCATGAAGAATTTGCTTAGTAATTTACGTGCCGACTCTTATCTGGGTATTGAACCTGAAGACGGTTGTACCGCACGTATTGCATTTCAGTTTTATCCACAGGGGCATGGCCGGCTGAATATGCACTCTGATCCTGTAGATTATCATCAACTTACTGTACCAATCATGCAGCTTTCAGAAAAAGGAACTGACTTCGACGAAGGCGGATTATACGTAACCCGTGAAAACGGCGAAAAGATTATTGTTGATGATGTTTCAGGCTGGGGTGATATTGTTTACTTCAATGCTCGCGTCCCGCATGGCGTTTTACCAATTGACCCTCACAAGACTGTAGATTGGCACGATTTTCAGGGCCGCTGGATGTTACTCTTTGCTGTCAATCGCTTGTTTGGAAATGCCAATATCGGTGACGCGATTGACTTAGAAAAACAGAGTTAGAGACACTATTTCTTGAAATCAATTCTGTTTCTTGGCGCAGCGGCATTTCAAATGCCGCCAATCCTATATGCTAAACAGGCTGGGTACCGCGTTATTACTTGTGATAACAGACCAGGCAATCCGGGCCATGCTATAGCCGATGCTAGTTATAACGTCAGCACAATTGATAGTGATGCAATTCTAGAAATTGCGTCACAAGAAAACATCGCAGGAATCCTATCGTTTGGCTCTGACGTAGGCGCACCAACCGCTGCTATTGTTGCCAAGGCGCTAGGATTACCCGGCGCACCGATTGACACAATTGAGCGACTAACGCAGAAGCATCAGTTTCGCCAGTTTCTGAATGAAACAAATTTACAAACGTTAGACACACGCAGCTTCACACTTGAAGAGGTTGACGCCGCTATTGATTGGCTTCGTTCTGTAACGCTGCCTTACATTATCAAGCCTGTAGACTCAGCCGGTAGCAAAGGTGTTTATGTAATAAATACCCTTGAAAACATCACAGATCACATTGAGAATGCCTTCAGCTATTCAATATCCAAAAGGATTATTGTTGAAACGTTTATTGAAAAACAAGGATTTCAAATCTGTGGTGATGGCTATATGGAAGATGGCAAGCTGCGGTTTGTATGCTTTGGAGATGGCTACTTCTATTCGGGAGCACGCTTTGCGGCGCCTTATGGAGAGACCTTTCCTAGTACACACAGCCCTGCTGTTTTAGAAGCAGTCTCCCACAAACTAGAAGAGATTCTATGTGCGGCTGGGTATCAACGCGGCGTGTTCAATCTCGATGTAATTGTTACAAAAGACAACACGCCCTTTGTAATAGAAATTGGCCCACGCAGTGGGGGCAATTTCATCCCAACTGCTATCAAATTACATACTGGCGTAGACTTAATCGCAGCCGCAGTTGAGTCTGCAATAGACTCAGCCTATCAGTTACCAAACGCTAGTTCTTCAACAACACCGCCAATCGCTTGTTACATGTTACATTCACAACAAGCAGGTATATATGAAGGCGTTACACTTTCACCTGAAATTAAGCAGCACATAGAACATTACACGCCTTACATAGCCAAAGGCGCTACCGTACAACCATTTCATTCTGGAAACTTTGCGATTGGCAACTTAGTAATGCGCTTTAACTCCCCGGAAACAATGCGTCAAATGCTAGTTGATGCCTATCAACTAACAACAATCCACTTAAAATGAGTATTCCAATTTTTGATTCCTTAGCCCACCCTACGCTTACTGGAAAATGGCTAGGACATCAACAGTCTGCAACCTTCACGGACTTGTTAGCACAAATGCAACAGGCAAATATTGTAAAAGCCTGCGCAATCGGCATGGATCAAACAGAAGGGTATGCGCACACGGCGTTTATGGAAGCTTGCAGCCAGTATCCGGAGCTTATTCCAGTCGCTGGCCTCAATCCAAATCATCCTGAACTTGAAAAAGAAATAGAAACCATAAAACAGCTAGGCTACGTAGGCGTCAAAGTTCACGCCCGTTTTAGTGGTGCACAAGCCACAGACGATTCAATTGGTACGGTCTTTCAACTTGCAGCACAGCATAAGCTAGTTGTGTTCTACTGCACGTATATGCACACGGCCATCGAGCATTATCCGGTGCAAGACCCTTTGTATGCCCTTATCGCAAACCTAAAACAAGCGCCTACTGCAAAAGTAATCTTAGTGCACGGTGGTGATGTTCAGCTTTTACGCTATGCGGAACTCGTTCGCTTCAATCACAATCTGTTATTAGATTTATCACTGACGCTCTTCAAATATGAAGGTAGTTCAATAGATGCTGATATAAGATTTCTATTTCAACGTTTTGACCGGCGTATTTGTATCGGCACAGATCATCCCGAATATTCAGCACAGGCATTACGAAAGCGCTTTGAAATCTTTGCGGAAGGAATACCTGAAGAGAAAAAACACAATATCGCACACAAAAATCTTGCGACTTTTTTAGCATCAGCATGAAATTATCCATTATCACAACGCTGTATTATTCGGCACCCCACCTCAATGAGTTCTATAACCGAGCCAAGGCTGCCGCATTAGCGATTACAGATGATTATGAATTCATTATCGTGAATGATGGTTCGCCTGATAATGCTTTAGACCTTGCTGTTGCATTGCATCATCAAGACCCACGCGTAACGGTAATTGATTTCTCGCGTAATTTTGGGCACTTCAAAGCACTCATGACGGGGCATCAATACGCCACTGGAGATTATGTACTGCAAATTGATTCTGACTTAGAAGAAGATCCGCTAGTGCTACACAAGTTCCATGAAACTCTTCAAAACAACCCAACTGCAGATGTTGCATTTGGCGTACAAGATAGACGTAAAGGCAGTTGGTTTGAACGCATCTCCGGCAGCGCTTGGTATTACTTTTTTAACTTATTTACTGAATTCGATGTTCCGCATGATCATGTCACCGCCCGCCTAATGTCACAACGGTATTCGCAGGCGCTGGCAGCACACAAAGAGCATGAATTTATTATGGGAGGCATGTATGAAATTGCAGGCTTTGAGCAAATCCCTGTTTACATCAAGAAAACTGACGATTCAGAAACAACCTACACCTTAAGTAAGAAGCTAGCGCAGATTCCAAAAGCTGTTACTGCATTTAGCAATCGGCCGCTTATTTATATTGCATATTTAGGATTTGCAATGTTGGGTATTTCTGGACTGTATACCATAACCATGATCTGGAATTGGATTCAAGGCAATCCGCCAGAGGGGTTCAGTTCACTCATTGTCTCAATCTGGTTCGTAGGTGGCATTATCACCTTTTGCTTAGGCGTCATCGCTATATACTTATCAGTAATTTTTACTGAGACAAAACAAAGGCCCTACACCATCATCCGTCACATTTACAAAGCGAACGATCACGATTAAACTTAGGAATGGCAATTCATACGATCTCACGGACTGAATTTCACGACTTAGTCTATAACAACACAGCAGCTTTCATGGCCGCCATTGAAGCTAATGAAGGTTACATTGTAAAAAATTATTATCCGCGTGAGAAATGCATCGCGTTGCGTGAACAGGTACTGGAAATCAACGCGCATTCAGACCCTTCATGGCATCCCTGCTTAGATGGTGTGCCTGATTACCATCGTATCAATGATGAATACCCAAAATCTTGGGTAAAAGCGCGTACCCACACCTACTATTTTCATCACTTTAACAACACTGCTATTGTTGATGATTTTAGAGACATTTTTGAGATCAAGAATTATCTAGCGGGTGAACCCAAAACTGCCCACATTACCAACCAACCCTCCGATGGATTGATTTCACGCGTATTGGTTGTGCAATATCCGCGTGGTGGCGGCTACTTAGCAGAACATGCTGATCCCAACTCAAAATTTGCACTTATTCAAACTTTGATCCAAATGTCAGATTATGGCGAAGACTATAAAACTGGCGGATTATACATACGGCCTGATGAAGCAGCGCCCCCAGTAATGATTGATCCATTAGCAGAAATGGGGGACTTGATGGTGCTTTCTCCTGGAGTTGCACATGGCGTAAGCCCTGTAGATGCCGAGCAATCAATCGACTGGAATAGCCGCGATGGACGCTGGATCATTCTCCCGTTGATATTACGCTCAGACTACAACATGGATGTAAATACAAAACCCAAACAACTATCTGATCAACAATAGTCAGTCACTTTTAATTGACTCCTCTCAAATTCGGTAGTCGTTATATAAATTTATGTCTTCATCATTGGTTTCAAAAATTGCGACTAGATTCAGCAGTTTATTATTTGCAATTTGGGCCGCAATCAATCTTCTCACCCTCGAAAAATACCCATATGCGCAATGTGATGAAGGATATTATGGCGATACCGCGCTAACATTTCTAAACACAGGCTATTTCGGAACCCAATTACTAGGCGATCTAGAGGGATTTGCCACTAACTATGTTGGGATGGGCCGTTTATACACGGCACTATTAGCGCTGACCTTTAAAGTATTGGGCGTTAGTATGTGGTCTGCACGGCTGTTGGGATACTTCAATTGGCTAATAATTGCGTTTTTAGTGTATGCCATCACGCACAGCGTATATGGCAAAAAACCAGCACTCTGGGCCACTATATTTATGGCAGTTTCACCTTCGATGCTGTTACGCACGCGCTTTGCCCGCCCAGAAGCATTACTTGCAATTCTTGTCCTTACCCAAATTTGGGTCTACCTAAAACTTCGTAAAACTGAAAAGCCGCAGTGGGCGTTTTTATTAGGCTTACTACTGATTGTTGCCATTGATGCACATCTAAACGCAATTTTCTTTGGAACCGGCATTGGGCTATTGATACTAGGCACATATCTGGTAAAAGAACGGAGTTGGCGCGTTTTAGGCTGGTTTACAGCTGGATTTTTAGCAGGCATCGCTTACTTTATTCCAATTCATGCTTACCCAGATCCACAAATCGCTTATCAACAATTTTTTGGTGGTATCAATTCGTTTGGCGTGCCACGTGGCTTTGGAGAAATGCTGCTCGATCAATTGAATTGGATGTGGGCAAACTTTATTGTGGCAAATCGCTATCTTGCAGTCATTGAAGCAATTGGGCTGTTTATTGGTGTAGCCATCGCCGTCAAACGCCGCACAACATTAGATATTGCGTTAGTTGCAGTGTTTGGCATATCAATGTTGCTATTCACCCCACAAAGTTCCAAAGCTTGGTACCATGCAACACCTTGGTTACCACTAATCGCAATTTTAGTCGGTGGCGCGGTTGCTTGGCTATCACAAACCTTTGAGCAAACGAACAGCCAAAACGGAATAATCCTGCTAAACAGCGTCTTAGCAGGCACAGTTTTTATCTTCTTTTTAGGCAGCAGTTGGTTAGTTTATTCACACCGCACCTATGATTACAATGCAGAAATCACCCAAATCCGGGCACTTGTAGATCCAGATCGAACAATCTTAATGGAAGCAAGCTGGTGGTATGGCTTATCTGACCTAGCGTTAGTATCAGACTTTCAACTGTTCTGGTATTCCAGAGTTTACGCATCACAAGCGCAAGCTGCAGCCGAAATACCCACAATTCTGGCGCGCCAAAATATCGGCACTCTCGTTTTAGACGGACGATTACATTGCAGCACCAATCGAGAGCCTGTGATAGAAGCACTAGAAGACTATGCTGAACAACACTGTAAGCTCGAAGGGATAATTGAAACACCTTATATTCCATGGAGCTCACAATCAAGTGTTTATACTTGTAGTGAATAAGCACAATCCAATTCAAAATAGTGACCACACCCAAAAGCCCCTTCCCATTCAACCGACCCTACGCAACCGGTAAGGAATTTGAATATATACAAAACGCGATAGATGCGGAGCATTTATCCGGCGATGGTACATTCACAAAAAAATGCCATGCCTGGTTGGAGCAACAAACCACCTCGCAAAAGGCATTGTTGACTCACTCCTGTACTGCGGCGCTAGAAATGTCTGCACTGTTGATCGATATTCAACCGGGTGATGAGGTCATAATGCCATCATACACGTTTGTATCAACAGCAAATGCATTTGTATTACGTGGAGCCGTTCCAGTTTTCGTTGACATCAGAGCAGACACGCTCAACATTGACGAAACGCTAATTGAAGCAGCCATTACACCAAAGACAAAAGCAATTGTGGCCGTCCACTATGCCGGTGTAAGCTGCGAGATGGATACCATCAAAGCAATCGCTAAAAAACATCACCTCTTTTTGATTGAAGATGCAGCTCAAGGCATGATGGCCAGTTATAAAGGGCAACCCCTAGGCAGTATTGGAGATCTTGGCACGGTTAGCTTTCACGAAACAAAAAATGTAATTTCTGGTGAAGGCGGCGCCTTGTTAATCAATGACAAGACCTGGATTGAAGACGCCGAAATTATTCGTGAGAAAGGCACCAACCGTAGCAAATTTTTTCGTAATCAAGTCGATAAATACACTTGGGTCTCTTTAGGGTCATCCTTCTTACCAAGCGAAATTATTGCCGCTTTTCTATGGGCCCAGCTTGAACATGCCCAAGAGATTACAGATCGCAGACTACACCATTGGCAGCTTTATCATGATGGGCTTGCCGATTTAGAAAACAGAGAAGTTTTACGCCGCCCAATTGTGCCCGCAGACTGCCAGCATAATGCCCATATGTATCAAATATTGCTACCGTCACTAGCGCAACGCACCCAATTTATAGAAACATTACGCGCTGCGGGCATTCTTAGCGTATTTCATTATGTACCGCTCCATAGCTCACCAGCCGGAATGAAATATGGCCGTAGTCACGGTGACCTTGCGCTGACTACAAATTTGAGCGAGCGGTTAGTACGGTTACCACTATGGGTTGGCATGACAACAACAGACATTGAAGTTGTATTGGATACAATCCACAAATCTTCGAGATAAATTGAAACGAATACTATTAGTCGGTGAAATGACGCCCGGACAGCTAGGGGCATTTTGTCTAAGAGGACTACAAGGCCTAAATGTAGCTGTTGCCACCTTTGATATGGCTGGGTATCCGTTTGCTAGCTGGCGCGCCTCCTCTATCCCCGTCTTACCCGATATCTCGCATTGGATCGAGCGCAAATGGGTCAATGCATTCCTACCAAGGAAAATCAAACGCTTCAAGCCAGATATTGTGCTGATTCTTGGCGGCCGCCAGTTCACAGTCAACACACTGACTAAGATCAAAGCTCAAACCGATGCAAAGCTTGTGAATTGGAACCCAGATAGTCCGTGGGAACAGCACAATAGTAGTGCTGACTTATTAGAGTCAATTCCAATTTACGATGCACACTTTACTTGGGGAAAGTTCTTAATTGAACGCTTTCAGCAAGCTGGTGCGCAGCAAATCCACTATTTACCATTTGCATACGATCCTATCTTGCACAAGCCTGTGGCAAATAATACAAATGCGGCAGTCGTCTTTGCTGGAACGTGGGACAAGCCAAGAGAAACGATGTTACAAGGCATTGACGCCAGTCAACTTGAGCTTTGGGGAAACCATTGGCATCGGTTAGCATCAGATAGCCCACTTCGCCCCTGTGTACGCGGCGTTGCAGAAGGTGATAAGTTAGCGCCAATCCTGTCCAATGCGCAGATTACTTTGAATTTCACCCGCGCACAAAATGGACCAGCGCATAATATGCGCACCTATGAAGCACCCGCCTGTGGAGCATTCATGCTCGGAACAGATACCGAAGAGCACCGTTCATTATTCGTTGCAGGTGAAACAGCAGACTTCTTCACCTCACAAGCAGAATTATTAGAAAAACTAGATTATTATTTGCAACGCCCAGATTTATGTAAAACCATTAGTGCTAATGCGCATGCGTTCATTACCGGCGGCAACAACACATACCAAGATCGGATGCAAACCATCTTGCAATATCTAGACAACGAATAATATGGCAAAAGCTTGCATCTATTCTATTGAACCCATTGATCACGGTGGTGTAATCGCGAAAGTTCGCGTCGCAAAAAACATACTGGATCGGTTTGGGCATAGCACATCTATCTTATATACGGCCGCCCATCAAGTTCCTACAACTTCGTTAATTGCAAAATTGTGGCATTTTATTCGCCGGCCGTTCCCATACAAAACAAGTAACGTCACCGCAAGCCAGTTTGATGGGTATGCCGTTCCGCATTATCCATTATCAATTTGGCGGACAAACAAATTACCGGCATATATTGCGCGTAAAGGCTTTGCCAATGCCGATATTCATTTTGTAATCTCAGGCAGTAACCATGTTGGGTGGCCAGCCACAACGCAAGACAAACCCTATATTATTTGGATCGGAACGCTATACCAAGATGAGTTGGCCGGACGCGCTGAACGGGGAAGCGAGTGGGCAAAGCAAATGCAAATCGGCCGCAATCGGCAAGAATTAGATAAGCAAGAATACGAAATTTTCAAAAATGCATCTGTAATTCTGACCAATGGTGGGCATACTGCGCAACGCATTGCAGCAGAATACCCCGATTTTGCAGCGAAGACACAAGTCGCAATCTACCCGGTTGACACAGATATATTTGCCCCCCCGGCAAAAGAAAGAAAACCTTTTCTGTTGTTTACCGCGCGGATCAACGATGAGCGCAAAGACGTTTACACCTTATTTGAAACGTTACGTCTGGTTCGGCAAACGTACCCCAACATGCGCCTGAAACTAACAGGCGAAGCCCCAGTGGCTTGGATCCTAGATGTTCTTGAAAAATCCGGTCAGGGCGACTATGTCGATTTTCTAGGCTACCTCTCTACAGAAGATCTAGCGCAACTTTATCAAGATGCGTCCGTTTTTGTCCTCTCCTCAAATCAAGAAGGCTTGGGCATTGTTATGCTTGAAGCAATGGCTAGCGGGTTGCCGATTGTTTCTACAAAATGCGGCGGGCCAGAAAGCGTTATTATGCATAATGAAACTGGCTTTTTGGTAGATGTTGGTGATGCGAAGCAAATGGCAGCGTATGTAAGCCAAATTTTAGACTCACCTATACTCGCAAAAAGTCTGTCAGAAAAAAGCCGTCAATATGCGCTTGATAACTTCAGCCTAACCGCCGTGGAACACAAGATCGTCGACGCATTAAAATCTGTTTACCCAGCTCTCTTCTAAGCCTGCAATGCGTTTTTCAATTGTCATTCCTACCTACAACGAAGAAGCTGACATTGCCGAGACAATTACGGCCTTGTTGGCTTTAGAATATCCAGATTACGAAATCATCATCGTTGATGAATCATCAGATCAAACACCAGCCATCATTCAATCGTTTGATGATGAACGCGTCCAATATAGGCGTCAAAGCCATGGAACGGGGCGCTCAGCAGCGCGAAATCAAGGCATTACTGAGGCAAATGGTGAAATTGTTCTAATCCTCAACGCTGATGTACATTTACCTAAAACGCTTTTAACAGACCTGTTACCACACTACATTGCCGGTGCAGATTACGTATTAGTAGAAAGTGAAGTTGAAAATATTGACCACTTGCTGCCTCGCTACATCGAAGCCGGTCACCGTTATTTTTATCCACCGTCTAGAAACATTG
This sequence comes from Anaerolineales bacterium, assembly GCA_020630175.1. Classification (GTDB taxonomy): domain Bacteria; phylum Chloroflexota; class Anaerolineae; order Anaerolineales; family UBA6668; genus JAHDIM01. The sequence continues at coordinate 21,097 of JAHDBW010000009.1, read as the reverse complement.
ATATGAACTGGACAGAAGGTTTCTCGTGTCGAAGATCAGCCGCCATAGCTGCGGGTCTATTTCCAGAAGGTAAAAACGCCCCCATTCTTGCTGGCGAAGATGGCTGGTTTGGTGAACGATTACGTGACATGGACTTCACAAAGGTATTTGCAAGAGACATAAAAGTCACCCATATTATGCCTGAGGACTGGCGAACATTTTTACAACAGCGTGCAGGCCGCGGTCATGGCAGCAGTCAAGTCTGGGCGAATTATGATGGTTATCATGGATTGCGCTTATTTGGATTAATTGCTTGGCACCTAACAATAGGCTTACTCGGTGTTGTCCTCATTCTGCCATCTCTTTGGAATGCGATAAAAATATCTCAAAAATCGCCCTATGGTTGGTTGAAAGACTTCATCCCATTTACTGTTGTCCGCATGGCAGAAAGCCTTGCAAACATGTATGGCATTATTCGCGGATATCGAGAGGTATTACGTAGCAGCGTAAAGTAACCTAATGCGCCTACTTTACGCTAGCCACACCTATCTGGTGAACGAAAATCAGAAAAAGCTTGCCGCGATTGCCGCCCACCCAAAGGTTGAATCGCTGCATTGCGTGGTGCCACATCTATGGAAAGAGCCCGTCTTAGGTGAGGTCTATCCATATTTGCCTGAGGCCGCGAACTACACCGTGACGCCCATCAACATTGCGCTTGCTGGTAATGAAATGCGCTTCATGTATTACTCGCGTGATCTACTACTAAAAGACCTCCAGCCTGACCTGATCGTGATTGAAAACGGGCCCGGCGCATTTAGTTACACGCAATTCTTACGTGCGCGCAATAAGTTCTCGCCAGCGAGCAAAGCTGTATTTTTCACCTGGTGGAATTTACCGTATCAGGCCCGCCAACCGTTAGCAGCATTAGAACAATGGAATTTACGGCAATCAGATGGCGCAATTGCAGGGAACCAAGACGCTGCCGACATTTTGCGTGATCATCACTATCACGGGCCAATGTTAGTCTTGCCGCAGCTTGGCGTTGATGAAGTTGTGTTTAGCCCAGGCGACCCAGCCGCTGTCAAAGCAGAGCTCAAGCTCCAACATTTTGTCATTGGCTATGCGGGGCGGCTTGTCCCAGAAAAAGGCATCCAGACCTTGATGGACGCCCTCAGCGCCGCAACATTCAACTTTGACCTGTTCATTTTAGGTGCTGGCCCCTTACTTGAAGATCTAAAACGCTGGGGCGCCCAACTCCCGGCTGGTCAAACGCTGCATATCCATCCATCTGTACCGCACACCGAAGTAGCGCGATTGATGACCGCAATGGATGTATTTGTGCTGCCTTCACTTAGCACCTCATTTTGGCTCGAACAATTTGGGCACGTGCTTATTGAAGCAATGGCTTGTGAAGTGCCAGTGATTGGATCAAGCTCTGCCGAAATCCCTAATGTCATCGGCGATGCCGGTATTGTCTTCCCCGAAGGCGATGTTGCCGCCTTAACAAGCGCACTGACTACATTAGCCACCGATCCCGCCCAGCGCAAAACAATCGCGCTAGCCGGACGGCAACGCGTGTTAGACCGCTACACGCATGCCCAAATTGCAAACCAAACTGTGGCCTTCTTTGAGACGTTGATTTCGTGAGCGAGCCAGAAAGCAACCTTACACAAAAAGCTGTGCGCGGCGGTTTGTGGACCGCAATCTCACAATACTGGTTATTTGCAGTTGGATTAGGGCGTGTCGCCATCCTTTCGCGCATTATTGCGCCAGAATATTACGGGGCACTGGCGGTTGCTGTGCCTTGGGTCACCTACATCACCTTCTTTCGTTTTGACTTCCGCCCCGCAGTCATCAACAGCGAAGAAAGCGACGTCTTGTCGCATACGCAGTTCTGGCTTGAAAATGCATTCGCCTTGCTGGCATTTCCAGTTGCGGGCTTGGTTTATTTATTATTACCAGCCCAGTACGCCCTCGATAATAACGTTTGGGCCATGATCATTGCCTTGATCGCACTCGTCCAATTTGAGTCGGTCTATTCCACCTCACGCTATTTGCTAGAAAAGCGCATGCGGCACGATGTTCTGGGGCGTTTACAGATTATTGCAGGCGTTTTGTGGTTCATTGTGCCAGTGTTATTTGCATGGCAAGGGTACTTTCTAACGGCCGTCTTCTTTGAATTTGCCATTCCAAACTTAGTCACTGGGATTGGTATTTTGATTGTGCAACCGTGGCTGCCAAAGTTGCGCTGGGGCAAAGAAGAAGCCCGCCTGCTGCTAGACTCAGGCTTCACAATGTGGACGAACGGCCTGCTTGGCAAAATTGTGTTTCAGTTTGATGACTGGCTTGTCGGCAGCTTCCGGCGCACGGGATCAACCGTTTGGTTATCTGCGGGGAAGCAACCGGCCGCCTTTTACTATCGTTCCTATTCAGCTGGCAAAATGCCAATGGATATTTTTGCCGGGATGATTGGGGCGATTGCCCTACCGCTATACTCCAGTGGTGCAGCTGAGGGGTTGCCAACATTACAATCTGTGTACCGACGTGTAACGTGGCTTTTAACTTACATGATCGCGCTTTCAAGCACTTACGCACTGATCGCAACTGAAGAGGTTTTACTGATCTTACTTGGTGATAATTGGGGACCAACGGTGCCTATTTTTCGCCTAATGGTGTTGTTTATTGTTGGGCGTCCGATGTATCAGAATGCGATTCAGTTGTTGCTGGCAATAAAAAAAGAAAAAGAAGCCCGCTACACGACCTTTATTCAAGCAATATTTCTTTTAGTGGCTTGCCCAGTGGCAGTCTATTTTTATGGCGCCGGTGGAGCCGCCATAACCATTAGTATTATGACAATTATTGGGGTGATCTTAGCCGAGCAAATGGTAACCCAACAGCTAGAACAACGGTATTGGCCAATGTATGTAATTCCACTGATTGTTAGCGCGCTGGTTGCAATTGGCACATGGCTCATCAATCCGTTCTTACCTGCGAATATCTTGCTTAGTGCCACCATCAAAGGCCTGTTCTGTGTTGCCGTATTTGCAACCGCAATTTTTGCATTCCAACGCCAACAAGCGCTTGATGTCTATGCTTACATCCGTGAGGGCATGCAACGCTAAACCTCTATGCGCCGCTGGTTAAATATTTACCTTGCCATTCCAATTGTCGGGCTATTGCGCGACTGGGTCTTAAATGACGTGATCAGCCGTTTACCGATTGCCCCACTGCGTTATTTCTATTACCGCCGCTTTCAAAAGATGCAAATCGGCACGGACACCAACATCTGGCGCGGTGCTAAGTTCACAGGCGATAAGTTCCACGAAATCAGCATTGGTAATCATGTCTCTATTCCTTACGATTCATTCTGGGTCGTTGGCGACGCTATTACGATAGAAGACCATGTTGTCTTCGGCCATCGCGTAGAGCTATACACGTCAGATCATGATCCAGACGATCCAGACTTTACGCGCCGCAACGCCCCTATTCATATCAAAAAACACGCTTGGATTGGCTCCCGCGCCATGATCCTGCCCGGCGTAACGATTGGCCGCGCCGCCGTTGTTGCCGCTGGGTCAATTGTCACCAAAGACGTCCCAGACGGCATGATTGTCGCCGGTCAGCCTGCTAGAGTTCTACGCGAACGCGGCACCAAGACCATCAATGCAGTGGTAACCAAGGGGCCTTGGTATGTCTAAACTCAACACCATAATCCATTATCTATCCAACCACGCCACTGCATTTGCCCTAGGCTTTACGCTAACCCGATTGCTAATTGTTATTCTATTAGTCTTAGGCATACCCGCTTTAGATTCGCATATTGGCTACTATTTTCACCATGGTGGTGACCAGAATTACTATTATCAATTCGCAGAAAACATTGCCACAGGTGATTTCTCTGAACTGTTCTCAATTCAAGTCGGATTCCCAGCCCTGTTAGCGATGGCGATTAAGTTAGGAATGGCCTCCAGTTATGAGACTATTCTGTCGATCACTGTACCAACGCTTGGCGCTGGGCTAGGTAGCCTATCTGTCATCGCGCTATATGTTATGGCACGGGAAGTCACGAAAAATAATTTAGTTGCCTTAGCATCAGCCGCTATCTGGGCAGTGCTGCCGATTATCTTTTGGGGGATATTAGTTGTTCACCCAAACGCAGCAATCCTAAGAATGGTCAATGTCCCTTTGGTCGCTTGGCTCGTTATTTTGCCAGACGGAATCACAACATTTTGTGGCATCACGGGCGTATATTTTGCTGCTAGGTTTGCGAACACAAATTCCACACTTGCGCTAATTGGCTGCGCTATTAGCTGCGCCCTGATTGCTTTATTTAGAATTCAGCAAGTCCCAGTAATTTTTGTAATCTTCGCTGCCGTCTTTATGACATGGCGATTTAGAGCACTCATTGTTTGGCTGTGCACATTCTTCGCGATTTATTACGCGCAGATTCTATATGTGTCAATTTACAAAACTGTTGCCTTACAGTTTTCACACTTCCTAACGTGGATACCCACTAACTTCTATTTCGGATACATCACGATTTGGGAAAATTCTGAAGAAAAACAAATCAAATTTGTAGAAGCGAACAATCCGATCTCAATCGAAAAGTTAGGCACCCTGTTACAACCACTCTACTTAGTAGCAATCATAATAGGACTAGTCATAGGCTTTTTCATTTTGCGCTATTTTGTACAACGCCTAAGCTTACCCAATGCCTTATTGATTCTTTTTTCTGGAATTGCAATGGTAATTCTTGTCGCTGCCTCTTCTGTGTTTGAGCACAATACAGTGCGATACAGCATTCCAAGTGCACCATTTCTAATTATGTTGGGGCTGTGGGTTTTTAGTGAGGGGTTGCAATTTATAGCCAAACGACCTTTTTTGGCAAAAAGGATGTCTTCATAATGTGTGGATTTCTAGGCATCGCTAATGTGCCGCACAACGCAGCCGCGGTCACTGCGGCTGGCGTGAAAGCGCTGCATCACCGTGGTCCGGATGACAACGGCAATTGGTCGCAAATCGACCCAACGCCGGTCACGCTGATTAGTGCCCGTCTAGCAATTATTGACCTGTCACCAGCCGGGCACATGCCCATGCAAACCGAGCACGGTGACTACATCATTGCTTACAATGGCGAAGTCTACAATTTCGCAGAAATCCGCGCAGACTTAGCAGCACTAGGCGTAACCTTCCGGTCTGATTCAGACACAGAAGTGATTTTGCAGTCTTATGTAACATGGGGCGAACGCTGCCTAGAGCGCTTGCGGGGCATGTTCTCATTGGCAATCTGGGACCGTAAGAAAAACACGCTCTTTGCCGCGCGTGATCGGCTCGGCATCAAACCGCTCTATTACGCCAAAGTTGGCCAAGGCATTGTCTTTGGCTCAGAGCTCAAAAGCATACTTAGCACCGGACTAGTCAAGCGTCAGCTCAACCCGCAGGCGCTAAATTTATATCTCGCCTTTTATTCTATTCCGGCGCCGCACACGGCAATTGCCGGCATTGAAGCCTTACCGCCCGGTCATAGCCTAACGCTCAAAGACGGCACCCTAGCCATCCAACGCTATTGGCAGTTGCCAACTGCAATAAACCCGCACGGGCACAGCCGAGCAGAAGCGGTGACGCACATTCGGACACTATTACACGATGCCATCCGCCTGCGGATGATTGCTGATGTGCCCGTTGGCGCATTTCTATCTGGCGGGATTGATTCATCTGCGATTGTGGCCCTAATGAGCAAGCTCAGCGGGCAGCAGCTCAAGACATTTTCCATTGGATTTACACGCGAAGGAGCCGGTTTAGACGAGCTTAGCTTTGCACGCCAAACGGCCCAACGCTTTGATACAGATCATACGGAAGTGATTGTGTCTGGAGCTGATGTTAGAGACAACCTCAGTGCCATTGTGCATGGCATTGACCAGCCTTCGGGCGATGGTCTCAACACGTTTCTTGTCTCACAAGCAACGGCGCAGCATGTCAAGGTGGCCTTATCTGGCCTAGGTGGTGACGAATTATTTGCGGGCTATCCACAATTTAGAACGCTGCCCCAGCACGCACAATACGCCGCTCGATGGCAAGGCTTGCCAACTGCAATCCAGTCTCCGCTTGCCGCAATGCTTGGGCAGGCGGGCCAGCTCACAGGACGCGCCGGTCTGCGCAAATTGCCGAGCTATCTAAGCGGCAGCACGCTTACCCGCTACGCACAAACGCGCACCCTATTTGATGCCACGCAGCGCGCACAACTGCTGCAAACACCTCCAGCGTTAGATCCATTAGCCAGTCTGCACCCTTTCTGGGCGCAAGATGCCGATCTTGTCAATCAGATTTCGCGCCTCGAGTTACAAGGATATATGTCCCGCACGTTACTCCGCGACAGCGATGCAATGAGCATGGCACACTCCTTAGAACTGCGCGTGCCGCTAATCGACCATGAACTCGTTGAGTATGTGGTTGGCCTGCCCGGCGACTATAAACTCTCTGGCAACAGTCCTAAGGCATTACTCGTTGAGGCGCTAGACGGCCTAATTCCAGCTGAAATTGTGCACCGTAAAAAGCAAGGCTTTGAGATGCCAATTACCAACTGGCTCAAAAACGAACTGCGCGATGTCGTTGAAGACACCCTATCAACAACCAGTGTCAACCGACGCGGGTTATTTGACGCGAGCGCAATTTCAAATATCAAAGATAATTTCTACAACGGCCAAGGTGTATACATGCACGTTTGGGCATTTGTCATGCTAGAACTCTGGCAACGAGACTTTATTGATGGCTAACGCGCGTAAACGCATCCTATATTTACATCATGGCGGCGCTATTGGCGGCGCACCGCTCAGCTTGCTATTTCTACTAGAAGAATTAGATCGGCAAAAGTATGAACCAATTGTGCTTGTCACGCGTCCCGGCCCGGTTGTAGATTTATACAAGGCCGCTGGCGTCGAAGCCGTTGTAACGCCAGATATCTCAGACTTCAGTCACACAGAATTGGTTTGGTATGGCAACGCGCTTGCTTGGCAACTGCCAGAAAAGGTCTTGAAATTCTGGCCTTCTGTCCGCGCAATGCGACGTTACATTCAGCAGTACAAACCAGACTTAGTACATCTAAACGCCTCAACCTTGGTCACCGGCGCTTATGCCGCCCATGCTGAAGGCGTGCCCGTGGTTTGGCATATTCGCGAACCGCTCGCACACGGCTACTTTGGCATCCGGCGCCGCTGGCTGCAAAATCAAGTCCGAGACAAAGCCACACGCGTAGTCGCCATTTCACAAAATGATGCCAATCAACAGCATCCCAATGACAATATTCGCGTCATTCACAACTTTGTTGATTTTGAAAAATTTGACCATAAGTTAGATCAACTAGCCGCGCGTAAAAAGCTCGGACTTACGCCATCGCAAAACGTCATCTTGATGTTAGGCGGATCGTCTAGCCCAAAAGGCACGTTGCCCCTGATTCAAGCCTTGAGCACGATCAAAAAAGCGCTGCCAAACACCCGCATTCTGATTGCCGGTCCTAAGCCACGAATTGGTGCCTCACAGCCCTTTGAAGCGTGGTTACGCAAACTCGGCCGCATTGATCAATACGACCGCAAAGTCATGCAGGCCGCAACCGAAGCAATTGCCAACGGCTATGTGCGCTTTATTGGCGTGCGCTCTGATGTGCCAAACGTCTTAGCCGCCTCTGACCTGCTCGTCTTTCCATCGGTTGTGCCGCACTTTGCCAGGCCGGTTATTGAAGCCGCCGCAATGGGTAAACCCGTGGTTGCATCCAACTTAGGTGGGCCGCAAGAGCTTGTCATCGACGGTAAAACCGGCTACCTTGCTAACCCCAACGACCCACAAGACTTGGCAGAAAAGATCATTGCCATCCTCAAATCACCAGATTTGACAGAAGAAATGGGCGCCAACGCCTACACCTTCGCACGTGAAAAATTCGAAGCGCATAAAAACGCAGCCCGGACCTTCGCCGTTTACGACGAAATATTCAACCCAGCAACGTCATGACGCCCGCTTGGCTACGAGAGTTGCCCCCGCTTTGGGCTTGGGCTGGGATTGGGCAACATCAGCTACAGTATCGGTTTGGGCTCAAGCCTAAGCCGCAAATTGTTAGTGATACCGCGCTAAACGGCTGGCTGGAAACGTCCCAGCCGCTGCCAATTGCCGCACACGCAGCTGTCTTTCAACAGCATTTCCCAGACCTCACACCAGCACTATTACAAAAATGTGCTGCGATCCTCAATAACAAGCTAGATATTTTGGGGCATAGCAGCTTACCGTTACCAACGCCGTTCAGCTGGACCACAGATTACAAAACCGGCTTCGATTGGGCAACAAACAAGCCCGCCACCGCTGGCAGTGACATCAAACGCCCGTGGGAATTGGCACGCTGTCATCATTGGGTCACCTTAGGCCAAGGCTATGCACTCACGCAAGACCCACGTTACAAAACTGCGTTTGAAACCCAACTACAGCACTGGCTCACAGAAAATCCAGTTGCGACTGGCATTCATTGGAAAAACCCAATGGAAGCCGCCATCCGCAGCGCCAATTGGATTGTGGCGCTTAGCCTGTTTGGTGGCCTGCGCACGCTCCCCACAGACTTGCAGCGACAGGCCAGCCGAACCCTAGTTGCCCATGCTAATTTTATTTATCAACATTTAGAGCTTGCTTGGCCCCGCACCAATCACTTACTCGCCGATGCCTGCGGGCTGATTTGGCTCGGTGCCTACTTTGCGCCATTACCCGCTGCAAACGCATGGCTAACGCGTGGCCTTCACGTCTTAGCGGGCGATTTAGCAAAGCAAATCCTGCCGGATGGCTGCGCCTATGAAGGCAGCACTAGCTACCATGTCCTTGATAGTGAAATGCTGATTCAAACGCTGTGGGTGATGCAGCAGTATTCGCTCACACTCCCAAGCACCCTTGTAGACACAGCAAAAAAAATGTTGCACGCCTGTCGTCAACTCTTGCTGCCAGACGGCCAATTGCCAGTCTTTGGGGATAGCGATTCGGGCCGCTGGTTAGCCTTGGAAGCAGACCGTGAAATGCTACCTACGCGGCAAGACCCTCTAGGAGTCTTAGCACAAGGGCAGGCGCTGCTAGAACTTGCCGCACCACCAATGCCACTTGCCCGCCAGCAAGCCGCCGTTTGGCTTTTTGGTCACACAGTGCAACCCGCAGCAGCAGCCGGCCAATCTGCTGCGCTACCAGATGCCAAATGGGCCATTCTAACCCGGCCTGAAACGCCGTTACTGACAGTGGCCCTAACGGCTGGTAACACTGGCACCGCTGGTTGGGGCGGCCACGGCCACAATGATGCGCTTAGCTTTACGCTTTGCATTGGGCAAACGCGCCTGTTAGTCGATAGTGGCACGGGAAATTACACCGGTGATCCCAGCTTGCGTAATCAGCAGCGAAAAACTGCCGCACACAACACCGTTCAATTTGATGCATATGAACTCAACCGACTGCCAGCCCAGCTCTTTCGGCTACACGCTGATCTAAAAATTACGCAATTTGAAACCAGCGCTCACGCCGCAACGGTCAGCATCCAAACTGACTATTGGCAACATACCCGGCACTGGCAGTTACAGGCAGACAGCACGCTCTGTATTACAGATACCCTCAAAAAAACAGCGGCATTTCAAGCAGATACAATCAACGTTCACTTCCATTTTGCGCCCGGCCCTGTGAACCCCACCACAGATGGCGTCTATTCCGCGCGTGCTGGCTATCCCAACTTGCAAATTCAAGCGCTGCAACCCGTCACAAAAGGCATTGCATTGACAGACACGCTGCATACCCCCGCATATGATGTAGGAACGCCAAACATCCGCGCCACCTTTCAATATGCAGCTCAAGATCAGGTGCGGTTGCAACATGTTCTGCAACCGGCGCGCAACACCTCCTAAATTTGGTACACCTGCACTACACTGCATAGGTAGAAGTGGGTAAAATTCAAAGCCCTTATACTTATTGAAAACAACATTGCATCGCACGCAATGCATCAACCTGTATTCACAACATCTCTATGAAACAAATTTTCGTTGACGGAAAAGGCAGCCTGCTTGTAAAAGACGTTCCAGCTCCCGCCTGTAAAGCCGGGCAAGTCTTGGTACGCGTCCATAATTCAGTAATTTCTGGCGGAACAGAAACCACCGCGCTCAAAGGTGGCGGCAGCCTGATTCGGCGTGCCATCAAAGAGCCACACTTGGTGCTGAACACTGTCAAATTTGCGATGCAACAAGGCGTTGGTGCAACGGTTGGCGCGGTAAAAGATGTCGCCGACAGTTGGCTCACCACCGGCTATAGCGCAGCGGGTGAAGTTATTGAAGTAGCCCCAGATGTACTGGGCCTAAAAGTTGGCGACCGCGTGGCCTGTGCTGGATTTGGATTTGCCAACCACGCAGAGTTTATTGCCGTCCCGCAAAACTTAGTCGCGGTCATGCCAGCAGAGGTTGACTATCAAAGTGCTGCATTCACCACTATTGGGGCCATTGCAATGCAAGGCGTGCGGCGCTGCGAGCCAACCTTAGGGGAAACGATCGTCGTCATCGGAACCGGCCTAATTGGCCTGCTTACCGCGCAAATTTTGTTGGCAAACGGCTGCCAAGTCATCTGTACTGATCTAGCGCCTGTCCGCTTAGACAAAGCACGTGAGTTAGGCGTGAAGCACATCATCAACGCGGGCGATACTGATGCGGTCAAGGCCGTGCAGGCAATTACAAATGGTGCTGGCGCTGACGGAGTCATTCTCACCGCCGGAACTGCGTCTTCTGCCCCAATGAACCAAGCCTTCAAAATGTGCCGCGAACGTGGCCGCATTGTCATTGTGGGTGCAGTTGGAATGGAACTTGAACGCGGTGATTTCTATGTCAAAGAGATTGATGTGCGGATGTCGCGCTCCTATGGGCCAGGTCGACACAATCCATTGTATGAAGAAAAAGGCTATGACCTCCCACCCGGCTATGTACGCTGGACAGAAAATCGCAATATGCTGTCTTTTATGCAATTGATTGCCGATGATAAGCTGCACATTGCGCCGCTCATTACCCATCGCCAGCCAATTGATACCGCGCCTGAGGCCTACAAAGCCGTTGCGCAAACTGATGAGATTGGCGTCGTGCTGCAATACCCAAATGCCGCTAAGCAAAACTTACCAGATACCGTTTGGCACCCCAGCGTTACCACAAAAGGTAATCATCAAGGCAAGGTTGGCATTGCCCTTGTTGGCGCGGGCAACTTTGCTAAATTGATGCACATCCCCAACCTTAATAAGCTGGCCGATAAAGTAAACGCCACCAATGTAATCACTGGCTCTGGCGGGAGCGCGCGGCAAGCGGCAGAAGCCCTAAATGCGCCAAATGCCACTACCGATTTTACCGGTGCGTTGCAAGATGCAGCCACGCAGGCCGTGCTGATCAGTACGCGGCATCATTTGCATGCAGAGCAATGCATTCAAGCAGCTAACGCTGGTAAACATATTTTTGTCGAAAAACCACTCGGGCTAACCTTAGCCGAATGTCAAGACGTCTTAGCCGCTGTTGAGAAGAATCAGGTGCTTTGCACCATTGGCTTCAATCGACGCTTTAGCCCGGTTGCAATGACACTCAAAAACAGCGTTAGTAAGCTAAACGGGCCAAAACAAGTGCTCTGTCGCGTGAATGCCGGTGCGCTGCCAGCCACCCATTGGCTGCGTGACCCCGCAGTTGGCGGTGGGCGCATTGTGGGCGAAGGGTGCCACTTCTTTGACCTGATGATGTGGTTTGTAGATAGTGACCCCGTTTCGGTGAGCGCAACAGCGCTAAATAATGACCTAGACGAGCTAACAGCAACCGTTACGTATGCCGATGGCTCAACGGGCACCATGATCTACACCGGCCACGGCAGTTCAAGCTACCCGAAAGAATATATCGAAGTGATTGGCGGCGGTGGAATTGGCGTACTGGATGATTTCAAGTCCGTCACGCTCAGTGGCCTATCTGGAAAATCGCAGTCGCTCCGCAAGCAAGATAAAGGGCACGCCGCGCTCTTAGAGAACTTTGTCGACGCGATTCAAGGCAACGCCCCGCTGCTAGTTACCGCCAAAGACGGCCTGTTGGCCACGGCCACAGCAGTCGCAGCCTTAGAATCAGCCCAGACTGGGCAGCGTGTACTGATCCAGCACTAAGGGTTGTGATGCGGTCGCTAAGGCTAAAGATAGACCCGCGATAAACTAGGCTGACCGTCGTTCACACGCGCGATATACCCGCTACTCCCAGTAAGCCTTTGCAAATGGTAAAATTTTGCGCGTTTGAACATCATCTAAACTTGAAAATATCTTTTTATTCGGAGCATTTTCCGCTTGCCGCAACCTTATTTACTGCCAGAAGATAAGCGTCTTTTGGTTGTCATCCCAGCCCTAAACGAAGAAGAAAGCCTAACGCGCGTGATTGGCAATGTTAATGCTGCCGTCCCGCAGGCCACTGTGCTGGTCATTAATGACGGCTCAACAGACAAAACCGCAGCCGTTGCAAAAGCCGCTGGGGCAAATGTGGTTACGCTTCCCTATAACTTAGGGATTGGGGCGGCGATGCAAACAGGCTTTATCTACGCCTATGAAAACAATTTTGATTTCATGGTGCAGGTCGATGGGGATGGGCAGCACAATCCTAACGAAATCAAAGAATTGATTCCGTTCTTAGTTGCAGATCAAGCCGACGTGGTGATTGGGTCCCGCTACATTGAAGACCGCGGCTATATTACGCCTGCGCCACGCCGTATGGGTATTATTATTCTGGCGCAGTTTGTCTCATTGCTAACGCGCAAAAAATATACCGACCCCACATCTGGGTTCCGCGCTAGCAGCCGCAAAGTTATTGCACTATGCTCTAACATCTACCCATCTGACTATCCTGAACCCGAAGCATTGATGCTGTTCCATAAAGCAAACATTCGCGTCAAAGAAATACCCGTCACCATGAATCCACGTTACGGTGGGCAAAGCTCAATTACGCCGTTGCGATCCGCTTATTACATGGTTAAGGTCATGCTAGCAATCGCTATCCTGACGATACGCAAACGCCCCGAAGCATTTGTCTAACCATTTTCTAAAATACTTTTCATGACTATTGACCGGCTAACCCTACTGGTAGTAATTACCGCACTGGCCCTGTTTTTTCTTGTGCTGGAGATGGTACGCCGCCGCGCCCTAGCAGAACGCTATTCACTACTGTGGTTACTCGTCTCTGGCGGGGTGCTTGTGCTGGCATTAGGGCGCACCGTTCTAGACAACATCATTTTCATGCAGCTTGGCATTACATACCCGCCATCTGCATTATTTAGCGCTGGCTTTGTGGGCCTGATTGTGATCATGCTATATATGACCCATGTCATTACCTTACTTTCACGCCAAAACCGCACAGCCGCACAGCGCATTGGGCTTCTAGAACATCAGTTAGAAGAATTGAAATCTTCGCTTGATGTCACCAAAAATGAGTAACCCCGCTGGCCACATCTTTCAGCCCGAGCTGAACGCAATAAAAGCACATAAATGGCAACTTCTGGGCATCGGATTGCTTGCCTTAGCCTTACGGCTCATTTGGATTTTGCTGCTCTACCCAGAGCCAAACTTACAAAACGGCGATGGACAGTTCTACCTTGACGTTGGCCGCCACGTTGGGCGTGGATTAGGCGTCTCCCTCTATTGGCCAGACTACCGTGCGACCTCTGTTGTGGGGCCAATTTACCCTTATTTCATTGCCTTTATTCAGAAAGTTGCCGGTGATCGGAATCTCGTCAATTCCATCCGCGTGGGGCAGGCGCTAGTTGGTCTGCTGACTTGCCTGATTACCTTCTTTTTAGGATTACGCTGGCGTAACGCAAAGGTTGGCCTCATCGCCGCGCTGCTAATTGCGATCGATTTACGCTACGTCATTGAAGCAGGCGAACTCTACACCGAATCTGTTTTCATCCTGACCTTGTTTCTAAGCGTGTGGATATTTGCAGTTGCGTTAGCAACCCCAACCAACCGCTGGTTATTTATTAGCGGGGCTGTGGTCGGGCTCACCGCATTAGTGCGCCCAGTAGCGCAGTTCTTACCACTGGCGTTTTGTGCTTGCCTTATTCTTAGCCGTGACAAAACATGGCGTGAGAAAGCGCTGCACTCCATTTGGTTGCTAATTGGCGCACAACTCATCACCCTACCTTGGACCATTCGCAACATTATCCGCATGGAGTGGAAAGTGAGTGGCATCCAATCGTTTAGCGCATTTGCCCCCCATATTCTGCTGCTGTTACTTTTGGTGTTTATATATTCACCGCGGTTGCAGGGCTTGCTCAATAAATACAAATTACACCTCAGCATTGCGGCGGTGGTTGTCTTTGGGGTTGCTGCATACAACATTCGCAGCTTCCAGATTCCACTATTGGGAGAAGGGCTGGATATGCACCTGTTTATGGCCCTCACAGAATGGGACTGGGAAGCGTTACAAGAGCACGGCGATCCAAAATACGGGCGTGAGAATATCTTGCATATGTATCGCTATACCGATGAAAATGGCAATGTGCTCTACAACTTCCGGCCAGCCATTATGGAAGCGCTGCGCACCAATTTGCCAAACATCATTATGCGCCGCGTAAATGAAACCGTTGATGCCTTTTTACAGCCCCATGGCACAGTAACAATTGGCGCAGTGTTGGGCGGAATTGGCTTCAAACAGACCTTTTCAGAGTTGCTAAGCGGGCAGGCAAGTTTAGGACACATCCTAAGCCAACCCGATTTTCTACCAAAGCTAAGCATGTACTTGCTGCATTTTGGCAGCTTGGTTTGCGGGTCTTTGCTTGTGTTTACGGAACGTCGTAAGCGCCCAAGTTGGAACGTTTACCTGTTCGTTGCGCTCTACTTTGTTGCCATTTACGGCCTGTTATTTATTATTCCGCGCTACGTATTCCCGCCTTTATTGTTACTGCATATTCCAACCGCAGTTGCCATTGCAAGAATCGTATCGTGGTCAAAACGCAAAAAATCTGTTGCAGTGCCAGCCACATCCTTACCGCACACTGAAGCGTCCACTTGATGCATATTTTGCACATTGTCAAAGCAAGTGGCGTTGCGGGATATGAAAACCATCTACGCGACTTACTGCCTGCATTACAGACGCTGGGCTACACCATTGAGCTAGCCTTGCTACATCCACCGCAAACGCCGCTGACAGACTTTGCAGCGCAGTTTCAACAACAACAAATCACGGTTCATCAGCTTCCGATTGCGCAACACTTCTCATTAGCAGTCGTCAAAGCGCTTGTTGCGCTACTACGTCAGAGCCAACCTACGCTTGTCCACACACACGGCCTGCACGCAGACCTGCACGGCACGCTAGCCGCCAAGCGCACAGGCATCCCGCTCGTACAATCACGGCACAATGACGATCCGTTTCGGCGCAAATTTCCCATCAACCAGCTAAACACGTGGCTTGGCGGGTATGCTAGCGCCGTAATTGCGATCTCTCACTACCTCAATCGATTTGTGACAGAGGTAGAACGCATTCCCGCGAACAAAGTCACCACCATCCACTACGGCCTAGATCCCACACCGCCAAACGCCCCGTTAGCACCAGACGCCAACGGCCTAACCATTGGATTTGTCGGGCGCCTGATCGAGCAAAAAGGCGTTGAGTATCTATTGCAAGCGTTAGCAACGCTAAAAGACACGCTTGCCTTTCAAGTAATGATTGTGGGCGATGGCAACCGGCGTGCTGCGCTAGAAGCATTAAGTGCCAGTCTAGCCCTAACAGACCGCGTTCAATTTCTAGGCTGGCAGGCCAACGCAGCCGCCCAAATGCGCGCAATGGATATTGTGGTGGTTCCTTCACGCTGGGAGGGCTTTGGCTTGGTTGCCCTAGAAGCAATGGCCGCACGCAAGCCCGTGATTGCTAGCCGCGTCAGCGCGTTGCCAGAAATTATTGTTGACGGTCAAACAGGATACTTGATCGAGCCAGGAAATGTTACACAGCTCGCAGCAGCGTTAGAAACGCTCGCCACCGCACCACAAAAACGCCAACAGCTAGGCAACGCTGGCTATGCTCGGCTCACTGCCGCGTTTAGCGTGGCAAAAATGGCCCAAGCCACTGCGGCTGTTTATACGGATGTAAAGCGCTAACCATGTGTGGAATTTGCGGAATTTATCACTTTGATGGCACGGCCGCCAATGCCACGGTCTTGGCGAAGATGGTGCACCAAATTGAGCATCGGGGGCCGGATGACCATGGAACGTGGGTAGAACAGCACATTGGGATCGCCAATGCACGCCTCGCCATTTTAGATATTAGCGCCGCTGGGCATCAGCCAATGGCAGACGCGACCCAGTCCACTTGGATTGCCTACAATGGTGAAGTCTATAACCACTTAGATATTCGGCAAGACCTCGCAGGGGCCGCGATTCCGTGGCAATCTGGCGCTGATACAGAGACGCTACTGTACGCCTATAAGCGTTGGGGAGTTGAGTTTCTAACGCACCTCAACGGCATGTTTGCGCTCTCTCTTTGGGATGTAGCGACCCAAACGCTGTTGCTCGCCCGTGATCGGCTTGGCCAGAAACCGCTGTATTACTATCGTGATGCCAATAAGCTCATTTTTGGCTCTGAAATAAAATGTATTTTGGCACACCCAGACGTAGACACTGGGTTCAATCAAAGCCTGCTGGGCCATTACTTCACCTATGGCTACGTGCCAGCACCAGATACGTTATTCCGCAACATTCACATGTTGCCGCCTGGGGCATTGTTACGCATTGATCAGTCTGGGATTGAAATGCGTCAATGGTGGACCGCCCCAACAAATTCAACCGCCGCGTATATTCCCAGCGCAGCAGATTACGCAACACAAGAAGCGGCCTTATCTGAACAGCTAAAAAAGGCCGTCAAGGCCCGGATGTTGAGCGACGTGCCAGTCGGTGCATTTTTGTCTGGCGGGATTGATTCGAGCCTGATTGTGGCGCTGATGCGGGAATACACTAGCGAAACCGTCAAAACATTTGCGATTGGCTTTGAAGACAGCCAATCCTTTGATGAAACGCCATATGCGCAAACGGTTGCCGACCATTTAGGCACAGAGCATCAAACGTTTATCGTGCCAGCCAAAGCGGTTGACCTGATTGATAAGCTGGCATGGCACTTAGATCAACCCTTTGGTGATTCTTCAGCAATTCCAACGTATTTAGTCTCTAAGCACACGCGCCAGCATGTCACGGTTGCCCTAACCGGTGACGGGGGTGATGAATTGTTTGCAGGCTATGACCGTTTCCGAGCGGCGCGCATTGCGGATCTATACAAAAAAGTTCCGACGCCAATTCACGCCCTGATACAGCGCGGGATTGGTCTACTGCCGGTGGGCAATGGCTATCGCAATATCGTGCGCCGGGCGGGCGAATTTACAGCGACCGCTCGCTTACCCTTATCAGACCGCTATTTGGGTTGGGTAGGCATTAGCGCACCAGAATTTGCCAGCGCTCTGACTAACAATAGCCAGTCGGCGGCAGCCATTCGGCAACACTATGCCAACTACTTTGGGGCAATTGGCACCGACCCTATTCCGCCATTGTTAGATGTTAATCTCAAGAGCTATTTGCCTGATGATTTGCTTATAAAAACAGATCGGATGAGCATGGCAGCTTCATTAGAAGCACGATCGCCTTTCCTAGACTACAATCTGGTAGAATTTGCGGCGCAATTGCCGATGTGTTATAAGCTCAAAGGCAAGCAAAGTAAATACATATTACGCACTTTAGCAAAGCGTTATGTGCCAGCCCACATCATCGATCGCCCAAAACATGGGTTTGGTGTTCCAGTTGGTAAATGGTTCAGGGGTAATCTAAAAGATTACTTACAAGACCATCTCATCAGCGCTGGCAATTACAATTCACAATACCTAAACCATGCAATGGTGCAGCAACTTGTGAAAGATCATTTAGCCGAAAAACAAGACCATGGGCACCTGTTATGGACCCTGTTGAGTTTTGAAATTTGGCTACGTAAATTCAATATATAAGTGTTTCGCAACAAATCAGCTAGAAATCACGCTGCATCATTGTTGTGAACCCTTCAGTAAAAGCCTAGTAAGGCGCAATTTTATTTCCGAAAATTTTTGGCTTTTACACAAATCCTTTCTGGAGCTTTTTCTACATGACTCGTTATCTGGTAACCGGCGGCGCTGGTTTTATTGGCTCAAATATTGTTGATGAACTGTTGCGGCAGGGTAAAACCGTACGTGTTGCAGACAACTTTGCAACGGGCAAACGTGAAAACCTTGCCAACGCAATGGATCAAATCGAGTTAGTAGAAGGGGACTTGTCCCAACTCGATTTTGCCCGTTACGCCGTGCAAGACGTAGACTATGTGATGCACCAAGCCGCTATTCCTAGCGTCCCGCGCTCGGTTGCAGATCCGCTCAGCAACAACGATGCTGGCGTCAATGCAACGCTAAATCTGCTCGTTGCCGCAAAAGACGCTGGCGTCAAACGCATGACGTTTGCGTCCTCATCTTCGGTTTACGGGGAAGCAGTGCATGACGAAACCACAAATGCAGTCATTGCTAAAAAAGAAGACATGCTGCCACAGCCAATGTCACCCTATGGCGTTAGTAAGCTTGCTGCCGAACAATACTGCATGGCCTTTTACCAAGTGTATGGCTTTGAAGCAGTCGCACTGCGCTATTTCAACGTCTTTGGCGCTCGGCAAGATCCAAAGTCAGACTATGCAGCGGTTATTCCTAAATTCATTACAAAGATGCAAGCTGGGGAACAACCCACTATTTTTGGTGACGGTGAGCAAACCCGCGACTTTACCTACATTGCCAACGTTATCGATGCAAACCTCACCGCGCTAGAACACCCAAATGCCCCTGGGCAAGTGTTCAATGCCTCTATGGGCACGCAAACATCGCTCAATCAGCTGATTGATATGTTGAACGAAATTCTAGGCACAAATATCAAGCCAATCTACGCAGATCCGCGCGCCGGAGACATTCGCCATTCCTACGCGGCTGTTTCAAAGGCAGAAGATATGATCGGCTTCAAATCCAAAATTGATTTGCTTGAAGGCCTTGCTAAAACTGCCCTAGCCTACGCAATCTAAGACGCTAACATTACAACACGCCTTAGACCCAGCTTAGACACACGCTGTCAATTTATAGAGAGGCAATCCGGGCCAACCGTGATTGCCTCTTTCGCCCTACATACACCGCCTTATGGCCGCAGCTAACGAAAAAAAATCACCGTCACATAACGCCGCCCCAGTGCGGGTTATGCGGATTATTGCCCGGCTAAACGTAGGTGGACCGTCTATCCATGTTTCCAAACTAAGCAGCGGATTGCCCGCCGATAAATACGAAACCATACTAGTTACCGGCGTCATCAGTCCGAATGAAGGCGATATGAGCTATATGGCCCGCGATGCAGGGGTAGAACCGATTATCATTCCAACGATGCAACGCGAGATTTCAGTTTTATCTGATATTAAGAGCGTGCTGCATTTGTATAAGCTAATGCGTCAGCATAAGCCAACCGTGGTGCATACGCACACGTTCAAGGCCGGTGCTGTTGGGCGCGTTGCGGCGAAACTAGCTGGCGTGCCGGTTGTGGTGCATACCTTTCATGGTCATGTATTTCATGGGTATTGGGGTGCGCTCATCTCCAAAGGTATTGTTGTTGTTGAGCAAATTCTTAGCAGGCTGAGCACGGCGATCCTAACTGTTAGTGAAAAAGTCAAAACTGACTTACTACATTACAAAATCGCAGCGCCAAGTAAAATTTCAGTCTTACCATTAGGCTTAGACCTTGAACGCTTCAAAGCCAATGCCCAATTCAAAGGTGAATTGCGGCAAGAATTAGGCGTCGCGGCAGACTGTTCACTGATTGGTATTGTTGGCCGGCTCGTGCCAATTAAGAACCATCATCTCTTTCTAGACGCCGCAAAGAATGCCGTCGCTGCTGGCTTTGATGGCAAATTTCTAATTGTAGGCGGCGGAGAATTAGAAGAGACACTCAACGCCTATGCACAGCAACTAGGCATCGCAGACCAACTCATCTTTATGGGCTGGCGGCAAGACCTACCCCGCATCTATGCGGATTTAGACGTGCTCGTGCTGTCATCAAACAACGAGGGCACGCCGGTTTCAATTATTGAAGCCATGGCAGCCCGCGTTCCGGTTGTCGCTACCGATGTCGGTGGTGTAGGCGATCTGGTTCAAAATGGACAGACCGGTTACCTTGTGCCAAGCCAAGACCCGGTTGCCCTTGCGAATGCAATGCTTACCGCACTGCAAGATGGAACAACCTATACACCGAATGCGCAGGATTTTGTTTTAGAGCGCCATAACTTGCAACGTCTTTATGACAGTGTAGAAACACTTTACGACTCTTTATTACGCTAGCTGAATGCCAACTGACCTAATTACCCAAACTGTAGTGACTGCGATTGTCACTAGTTTGGTTTCTTTTCTCTTTACGCCACTGTCGATGCTGTTGGCTCGGAAATTCCGAGTTATTGACGCACCGCAGTCGCATAAACTCCACAAAACCAGCACCCCGCTAATGGGCGGCGTTGCAATGTGGGTGGCGTTTGTATTGGGATTATTGATCTTTGGCCGTGGTGAAGCCTCAAATGAGTTGGCAGCCATTATTGGCGGCGGCACGCTCATCGCTGGCGTTGGCCTAATTGATGACCGTTTCACGCTGAATCCGGGACTGAAATTATTTGGGCAATTTTTAGCCGCGTTGGTGTTGGTACTAGGTGGCGTAAGTGGTGATTTATTTCCGAGCTTCCCGATCCTAAACGCATCAATTACGATTGCTTGGGTTATTGCAATTGTGAATGCGCTCAATTTACAAGACAACATTGATGGGCTAGCAGCAGGCCTAGCCGCGACCGCCGCAATGTCGTTTCTAATCTTGGCAGTACTTCACAATCAATATCTCATTGCTATTTTATCGGCGACTTTGCTTGGTGCTTGTGTGGGTTTCCTAACCTACAATTTCCAACCCGCAATTACATTCATGGGTGATACGGGCTCGTTGCTACTGGGCTTTATCCTGTCAATTTTGGGGTTAAAAATCAATTTCCCTGAAATTCAACAGTCGCAAACGTGG
>JAHDBW010000124.1 GCA_020630175.1 Anaerolineales bacterium | reverse complement strand
TCTAACAGCGCGTAAGTATAACAAATTGCCCGCCATGCGAGAAGCCACATCAACCGTGCCGATAGCCCACCGCGCCAATTGACAGCCCAGCCCCCGTGCCGATGAGTAAGGCTTGTTGCCCAGCCGTTAGCTGCTGACGATCCATTGCAATCGCGAGTGCCAGCGGAATCGAGGCCGCGACACAATTGCCATAGTCCGCCAAAATATTGACAACCTGCGCTGGCGGCCAGTCAAAGTGTTCAGCCAATCGCAGGCCAACCTTGCTGGCCTGATGCGGCACAACTAGGTCATACTCAGCTAAGCCCGTGGTCAACGCTGGATTTAGCGTGCTTAGAAATTTTGGCAGGTATGTTGCCACCAAGCGTAGCACCTTTGGGCCTTCCATATGAAATAGATTATCTTCAGGCTTGGTTGTGGCAAGATTGGGATGCAAACGCGTTCCGCCGCCGCGCACTTCTGTACTTGTTGCGCCCCGACTATACGTCGCAAACTGATGCGCAATCAGCCCCGATGTCCGCGTTGGGTCTGCCACTAAAACCACCGCCGCCGCCGCATCGCCTAACAAAGAAGCACTTTCCGGCTCTGCAAAATTGAGCGCCACGCTCGCAATATCAGCCGAGACAATCAAAATGCGCTGCTGCTGCCCGCTGTCAAGCAACGTGGCCGCAATCTGAAAGGCACGCAGAAAGCTCATGCAGGTCAGATGGATGGAAAAGGCCGGAATGCCGCTTTTGCCAAGCCCTAATTCACGCTGCAGCAGCGCCCCACCGTCTGGAATAGACTGTTCCTGCGTGCCAGAGGCATTGATGATGAGATCAATCTCACTCGCATCCAGCTGGGCCTGCGCCAAGGCTTTGCGCGCCGCCGCCGCCCCCAGTTGCGAACTGGTTTCAGTGGTAACCCAATGCCGCTGCTTAACGCCATTGTTTTGCAAAATCCAATCCGGGTCTACATTACAGCGCTGAGCGACCTCAGCATTTGTCACGATGCGGGCTGGCACATGCCACCCACTGCCAGCAATTCGGCAAGCTAACTTAATCATAATCGTCTCGGTACGCCGCATGGCTAGCGGCACAATGGGTTGGCAACAGCACAATATCTGGCTGGGCAGCGTGCAACTGCCGCAGCAGTTGCTGCGTAGCACGATAGTCTTCTGAATGATGCAACACTTGCGCAGACGCGCGAGTTGGCTGCCAATGCGCCATAAGTTCTTGCTGCGTCCAACAGGCATCGGCAACCGCAAACACGGCGCGGTTCGCTTGGTCTAGAAACGCAACGCCCACCTGGCCTGGGGCATGGCCGGGCAAGCCGATTGTGAACACGCTCCCGTCCCCAAAAACGTCATGGCCGTGTTGAAAGGGCTGCCATTGCTGTGGCAAGGCAACGGTTGTTTGCGGCGTCAGCAGCGTTGCCTGCGCGCCAAAGTCTTTAGGGAATAGCGCTGGCAAAATCGCTTGCCGCACTGCGGTCACGCCAGAAACATGTTCGGCCGCTTGCCAAGCCGTCTGCGTCACAAATACCTGCGCAGTTGGAAACGTCAGCAAGCCCCCCGCATGGTCCGCGTGTAAATGGGTCAAGATAATCCACTTGATATCTGCAACCGGCACGCCCAGCGCGGGCAATTGTGCCGCGACCGCCTGCTGTGCGTCAAATTGCACCGGCGTTGCCCAGCGATAGGCGCGATATGGCAAGCGCGCCGATGCCGCAAAAAAGTGTTGACTATAGCCTGTATCCACCAATCCATACCCGTGCACAGGATGATGCAGCAGCAACACGGTGGCCGGAAAGTAAACCGTCCGCCAGCGCCCTTGCTGAAACACCACGCGCTCAATCGCAGAACAAGATCCCGCCGTTAAGCTGACACACGTTAGCTTAGTCATCCTGATAAGCCTGCAACGTGCGCGCCAAGCCTTGCTGCGTCGTGAACTGCGGTTGATAGCCCAACGTCTGCCGGGCGGCGCTAATCTCTAGCGTTTGGGTTAAGCCAAGCACGCTAACCGAATACTTGGTCAACGGCGGCTCGCCGCTCAAGCGCCCGATGCGCCAAGCGGCTTCTAGTACGCCAGCAATGCGTAAGGCCGTGTGGTATGAGAATTGACGCTGAAGCGGCGGCAGTTCCAAGGTCTGTGCAAGTTGCGCCAGCACGTCCCACAGATTGACAGGCGTCCCATCGGTCACGTTGAACACCCGTTGTGCGGGCTGTGTAACCGTTGCGGCCAACACAATTGCCGCAATCAGGTTTTCAATATAGGTTAGATCGGCCATGTTTTGGCCTGCGCCAATTTTTGGGAGGCGTCCGCTGCGCATGCGGTCAATCAGGCGTGGCAGCAAGGCTTGGTCACCGGGGCCGTAAATCGCACGCGGGCGCAA
The DNA here is from genome assembly GCA_020630175.1 of Anaerolineales bacterium. Lineage (GTDB taxonomy): Bacteria > Chloroflexota > Anaerolineae > Anaerolineales > UBA6668 > JAHDIM01. The sequence goes on along the minus strand of JAHDBW010000124.1, from coordinate 8,302 downwards.
CGTAATGGCGTCAACATTGGCCGCTTGGACAACCGCTTCGGCCTGCCGCTTGGTGCGGACATAGTGATTTGGAAACGCATCTGGCAAAGGATCCGTTTCTTTGACGGCGGTGCGACTATCTAGGCAGAAATACAAAGACGGGGTGGAAATATGCACCAAGCGCTGCACGTTGGCACGCTCACAGGCGCTGACAATCACCTGAGTGGCAATCTGATTCGCAGCTTCAAACGCGTGCAAAGCGCCCCACGGCTCGCTCTTGGCGGCACAATGGATCACAATATCGCACGCACGCACTAAGGACTGTACAAAGGCCGTATCGGTTAGATCTCCAATCTGAGTCGCAATCCCCAGCGCCTGCAACGCCTGTGCTTTTTGCGCGTTGCGGCCCGTGGCCAGCACCTTGATCTGCTGCGCATGTAAATGTCGCGCCAGCGCCCCACCCACAAAGCCAGTTGCGCCCGTCACCAAAATCGTGCGCCCTCGTAACTGTTGATACTGTTCAATTAACATAGAATGGTCAGCGTAAGTCCCACAGTCCATGAATGGCGTCTTCATCAATTTCATCGGCCATCAGTAAAATGACGCTTTCTTCTAATAGGCTAAGCGTCATAGAGAGCACAGCCAGCAACAATAGTGTCGGAATGACTTGCCCCGTGATTAGCGTAGTGACCACAAACACCGCCTGAAACACGCTGCTAATGCGGCTACTGTGCAGCCGCAGCCGGACAAGACGCTGCAAGCGCAATACGCCTAAGCTTAGGGTAATTAGCCAAGCGCCAACCACAATCCAGACGTAGGCGCTGTACATTGCTAGCAAAACGGGCTCTAGCCAGAGCAGCCAACACAATACAGAAAATATCAGCCCTACGCTAGCCAGCGTCGTCAACAGCGCATTGCCCGACGCCGGATTACGCTGCGCCAACCAGTCTGCTAACACGCCAAATAAGATCGTTGGAATCAAGAGCCAGCCAACCAAAACAGGCTGGTCGATGCAGACAAGTATCCAAAGTAAGCTAATCAGCCCAAAACGTGCAATGAGAACAGGATTGTATTTTTCTGATGTTGGCATATACAAACCGTCACAGTTTGGCACTAAACATTACATTGATAGTGTATGGATCTGTTTACGATCAACCACAGTACCACACGCACCGTCACGAAGCAGTACTAAACGGTGCACAAATAAACTCTACCATTATATTCGTGCGATTTACCAAGTGGCACACCCATTTTTTTAGCGAGATACAAATTTGTACTGACCCTAGCAGTCACGTATAATTGTTGGTTATAAGTGTTGTACAAAAGTTTTTAGAATAAACATTACAAGCACTTCAGTAAGCATCCAATTGAGCGCAGGAATGCAGCTTTGCAGGACTGATGTTTACATACACGTTTATCCAGTTAGGACCTATTCCATGACCGAGACGCCGACCAATCTCACTGGCGCTGAAATTCGCAAGCAATTTATTGAGTTCTTTGAAGAAAACAGCCACACCTTTGTGCCTAGCTCTTCACTTGTCCCAAAAGACGATCCCACCCTGTTGTTTACCAACTCAGGGATGGTTCAATTTAAGAACGTCTTTTTAGGTACCGAAAATCGCCCGTATACGCGCGCGGCGAACTCCCAAAAATGCATGCGTGTGGCCGGTAAGCACAATGACTTAGACGATGTAGGCCGTGACGACACGCACCACACCTTCTTCGAAATGCTCGGGAATTGGTCGTTTGGTGATTATTACAAAGAACACGCCATTCAAATGGCGTGGCAGTTACTGACCCAAGTTTGGGGCTTACCCAAAGAACGCTTGTATGCGACCGTTTTTAAGGACGTAGAAAAAGGGCAACTGCCGCAAGACGATGAAGCCGCCAACATTTGGTATCAGCAACCGGGCTTTCATAAAGACCAACTGCTCTACCTTGGTCGCAAAGATAATTTCTGGGAAATGGCCGACCGCGGCCCTTGTGGCCCGTGTAGTGAGATTCACTTCGACCTAGGCGAAGAATTCGGTCCGCTTACCTATTTGGATGATGGCCGCGTTGACCTCGACGGCGCCCGCTTTGTTGAGCTGTGGAACCTGGTCTTCATGCAATACAACCGCACTGGCGAAAATGACTTTGAGCCATTGCCCGCCACCCACGTCGATACCGGCATGGGTTTGGAACGGATTGTGTCTGTCTTGCAAGGCGTTTACTCGAACTACAAAACAGACCTCTTCACGCCGATGATGGACAAAATCCAAGAATTGGCCGGGCACAGCGCCGCAGAACGCGCTGAAAACAACACGCCGTATCGGGTGATTGCCGACCACGTGCGCGGGGCAGCCTTCCTGATTGGCGATGGCGTCTTGCCGGGTGCAACCGGTCAAAGCTATGTCTGCCGCATGATCATTCGGCGCGCTAGCCGCTTTGCTGCAAAGATCGGTCTCGACAAGCCATTTATGGCGCATGTTGCAGCCGTTACCGCTGATGAATATGGCGGTCACTACACGCAGCTCAAAAATAACAAAGCGCTGATTCTCAGTGCAATTACCGCTGAAGAAGAACGCTTCTTGAGCACGCTAGAGTCGGCTACGGCGCAACTTGGCACCATTGTGGCGGATTTAGAAGCTGCTGGCAAAACCGAGCTTGATGGCGCAACCGCCTTTGACTTGTATTCCACGCACGGCTTACCAGTTGAAATTACGCGTGACATTTTAGAAGAACACAACCTGACTGTGGATGAAGTTGGCTTCCACGAAGCCGTGCTGCAACACAGCCTAGCCTCTGGTAAAGGTAAGGCCTTGGGTGTAATTGATACCAACCGCCAAGCCGTTTTCAACAGCGTGCTAAGTGAGTTAGTTGAGAATAACCAAGTACCGGCTGAAGGCGTTGCGTATGACCCATATGCTGCGCTTGAAGTCGAAACCACGCTCGTCGCCTTACTCAAAGATGATGTGGTGGTGGACAGCGTTAGCGTTGGCGATAAGGTTGAAGTTGTTCTTGCCAAAACCCCGTTTTACGTTGCGTCTGGCGGGCAGCTAAGCGACAGTGGATCAATTATTCCAACGGCCGTAACCAATGGCGCGCCCGCTTGGGAAATTCGCATTACTGAAACCATGCGCCCGGTCAATGGCTTGATTACCCACGTGGGTGAAGTGGTCAGCGGTGCGCCGCAAACTGGCGCAGCTGTTTGGGCAGTTATTGATGACGAACGCCGCTGGGATCTGATGCGGAATCACACGGCAACGCACTTGTTACACGCAGAATTGCAAGCCGTGCTCGGCGATCATGTGCGCCAAGCAGGCTCACTTGTTGCGCCAGACCGATTGCGTTTTGACTTCACGCACAACAACATGCTCACGCAGGATGAATTGGCGCAAATCACCAAACGCGTCAATGAAGCCGTCTTAGCGAATCACGCGGTAGATATTGCTTACAAGACGCAAGATGAGGCCATTGCCGATGGTGCAACAGCGCTGTTTGGTGAAAAATATGGCGACATTGTGCGCACTGTAAAAATCGGGGGCGACACGCCATTCTCTTATGAATTGTGTGGCGGCACGCACGTGCCAACCACTGCGGATATTGGCGCGGTCATTATTCTGAGTGAAACTTCAGCCGCCGCTGGCATTCGCCGCGTTGAAGCAATTTCCGGACGCCGCGCGCAAGAGTATGTGCAGTCTAACTTGGCAGTGCTGAACTCAGCCGCAGCTTACTTACATACCAACGCCGACCAACTCGACAAGAAAGTGCTGGACTTATTACAAGAACGCGACGCCTTGAAAAAGAAAATCGCCGAAAGTGAAAAAGCCAACGCGCTAGGTCAACTAGAAGCCGTCTTTAGCAAAGCCGAAAAGATCGGCGAGGCCGCTGTGCTAACCGCGCGCGTGGAAGTGCCAGACGCAAAAGTCTTGCGCGACCTTACCGACAAATTCCGTCAATCAACGGGGTCCGGCGTGATTGTGCTGGGCACGGTGGTCAAAGGCCGCCCAAGCCTGATTGCAGCAGTCACCAAAGACTTAATTGGCACTGTCAAAGCCGGTGACATCATCAAAACCATTGCCAAGACCATTGGCGGTGGCGGCGGTGGCAAACCAACCATGGCGCAAGCTGGTGGCAAAGACGCCAGCAAATTAGATCAAGCGCTGCAAGAAGCAAATGACTTAGTAAAGGGCTTGTTAGGCAGCTAGCACGCACCGGATGTTGGGACACCAACATTCCAAGAGCTAGTTCACCAGCCCTCACCTTATGCGCGAACAAATCATCCAGCTCGATTTGGGCGATGACTATCATTCCGTCCGAGACAAAATCGGCTGGGCGCAAACCGAACGTATTCTATTAGTGTGGCCGGACTCTGAGAGTCCGGCGCGCTTATTAGAACGCAAGCTCGACCTCAAACTTATCCATCGGCATGCATCGCATTTAGGCGCACACCTTGGGCTAATTACGCTCAATCCAGACGTGGCCGATAACGCCGCCGATCTCAAAATTCCGGTCTTCAACTCGATAAAAGACAGCCACTTGGTGCCTTGGCGCTCTAAACTTAAAGCCAATCAGCCTTGGTTAGACGATCGCAAGCCGCTACCAGCGCCACCAACGTACAATCCAGCAGCCCAGCCGCTGTGGTCGTGGTATATCCGCGTGCCGATCTTCTTAGTTGCCGTGCTGGTGCCACTGATTCCAATGCTGTTCTTGTTGCCCCAAGCAACCGTCACGTTGACCTTAGCAACGCAGCAGCTCTCAATCCCGCTTGAAATCCGTGCCGAGCCGCTGCTGGCAGAAAGCGATGCCGCCGAACGCCTCATTCCAAGCCAACTATTGGAAGTAAGCCTGATTGGCAACCGTGAAGCCTTCACAACGGGCACAACGGAAATCGCAACAAATCGCGCCGCTGGCGAGGTTACTTTTAGTAATCTCACCTCCCAAGTCATCCGAATTCCGGCCGGGACTGCCATCCGGACCTCCAGCGATAGCACCGCGTTACGCTTTGTAACCCAGCAAGACGCCAACCTACAGCCACGGATCAATGCAACCGATACCGTGCCCGTATTAGCCGTCGAAGCTGGCCCAATCGGGAACGTCTCAAGTGGCAAAATCAACCGCGTAGAAGGGTCGTTAGCCAGTCAGGTTGCGGTGTTCAATGCCAATGCAACGGCTGGAGGCGAAGTCGTTAGTGGGCTAGCAGTGACAGAAGCCGATCAGCAGGCATTAGAAACTGAGCTGGCCGCCGAGCTGCTAGAACGCGGGTATAACGACATTGTGGCCCAGCTACCGCCGGGACAGTTTGCCATCCGCGAAAGCGCACAACTCACCAACCTCACCCCTACGTTTGATCACTTTATTGGGGAACAAACAGACCGTTTATCATTAGAATTACAGGGCACGGTAAGCGCGCAAATCGTAGATGAGCGATTGGCATTTGACGTTGGCCGTGACGCTCTTATTGAACAAACGGCGAATCGATTGGTGCTGTTTGAAGATACCGTGCGGTTTAGCCGGGCCAGTGACTTCACCTATCAAGCGGATGGCGCAATTACCTTCAACATCACCGCTGAAGGCACGACCGGTCCAATTACAAATCGGCAAGATATTCGTAACCAATTACGTGGCCAACAGCTAGACAACGCGGTGAAACAAGCCAATGAAACCTACCCGGTTATTTTGCCAACCCAAATTGACCTGTGGCCCGCATGGCTAGGCGCACTGCCCGTGGTCGATCGCTTGCCGTGGCTGCCGTGGCGCATTCAAGTTGTGGTCGCTGAAACCTAATGCGCATGCTTGGAATAGACCATGGGCACGCACGCATCGGGCTTGCCGTCTGTGATGAACTCGGCATCAGCATTACGCCACTGCCCATTGTGAAGCACCAATCGCGGGCAAAAGACGCACAGCGCATTGCAAACATTGCCAGTGAACAACAGGCACAAAAAATCATTATTGGCGTCCCGCTCAACGCTGCCGGTGAAGACACCCACCAATCCCGCAGCATTCGCCGCTTTGGCGCTGTGCTAGCAGAATTGACCTCAATTCCCATTGCATATTGGGACGAAACAGGCAGCACCAAACGCGCTGAGGCCTTGCTTTCACTCGGAAAAAAGAAAAACGCAGCCTCAGACTCAATTGCGGCTGGCATCATTTTGCGTGACTATCTAGACGCGCACCAAGCCCCCTATTAAATGGCTGAAAAAAAATCAAAAAACACAGCTAAAAAAACAAGAACAACAAAACGGATAGGCCCAGCACTCGCTATTTTGGCAATGAGCGTGGCATGTCTATGCCTATGTGTCGCGATGGGGGTTGGCGCGGGCCGCGGCATGATAGAGCAACGCAGCCCAGAGCTTAGTACGCTTGAAGGCCTTGCGTTAGCGTTATACATTCAAGCCAATGAAACCCAAATTACGCAACCGGGGGTCAGCACGCAACCTTTCACATTCAGTGTGGCAGAAGGTGCCAGCGCCTCATCCGTTGCGCAAGATTTAGAAGATCAGGGGTACATTCGCGATGAGCGACTGCTACGGCACTACATGCGGTTTCGCGGCATGGACATGCTGATTGAAGCCGGTGAGTTTGATCTTAACACCAATATGTCGGTTGCCGAAATTGCTATTGCGCTAACCGATGCAAACGCCCAAGATTTTGACTTACGAATTTGGGAAGGTTGGCGAGTTGAGCAAATTGCCGACAGTATGCAGGTTGCCGGACACGCCGATTTCAATGTTGACGCATTCAACCAGCAGGTGCGCAACGTTGCCCGCGCGAAAGAAAAATATACCTTTGCGGCCTCAATTCCAGATACAGCCACCCTTGAAGGCTTTCTGTTTCCAGACACTTATCGTTACTTGCCTGACACCAGCTCGCTTGGCGTTATTGACAGCGCTTTAGCGAATTTTGACCGCCAATTCACACCAGAAATGCGTAGCCAAGCTGAAGCGCAAGGCCTGACTATTTACGACGTAGTCACGATTGCCTCAATTGTGGAACGTGAGGCCGTTCAAGGCGATGACCGGCCAATTATTGCAGAAGTCTATCTCAATCGGATGGAAATTGGCATGCGTTTGCAAGCAGACCCCACCACGCAATATGGCTTAGGCAGTCCCGGCAATTGGTGGCCACAGCTCAACTTTAGTCCCGCAAACATTGAACATGCGTACAATACATACCTCATTGAAGGGTTACCACCGGGGCCGATTGCAAATCCAGGGTTGGCATCAATGCAGGCCGTGTTAAATCCTACAAATAATGGCTATCTATTCTTCCGTGCCCGTTGCGACGGTAGTGGCTATCATGATTTCTCTTACACCTATGAAGAACATCTCACCAAAGGCTGTTAAGGCCATGCAACACCCGCTGCGCCGCTATTTTGGCGTGTTTGCGCTGCTCACCCTTGGGCTAAGTCTAGTGGGGTGTCAGGTGCAAGGGCTTGGCACGCAGCCGGTTGTGAAAATTGGCCTCGTTGCGCCATTTGAAGGCCGCTACCGTGAGATTGGCTATGACGTCATTTTTGCAGCGCGCTTGGCCGTGCAAGAAGCAAATCGAGCCGGTGGTGTGAATGGTTACAGCATCGAACTGATCGCAATGGACGATCGTGGTGATGCGCAGCGTGCCATAGCCCAAGCCAGCAAATTAGCGGGCGACCCGCAGGTTATCGCCGTTGTAGGGCATTTCTTGCCCGAAACAACCGCCGCCGCAGAGCCGATTTATACCGCAGCCGGAATCCCCATGCTGGCAACAACCGACCTCACAGCAAGCGAATTGGCAACCGTATTTCAAATGGTGCCAACCCAAACACAGTTAGAAGCCGCAGCAGAGACCTTTGCCAACACAGCAAACCTGAGCGACTGGTATTACTGCGATTGCCCGATTACGGCGGCCAGTGCGGAAGTTGCCGAACGCCCGACAGACATTGCCATCGGCCCGCCACAATGGGGCTTCAATGAGTTCCGCAAATTCTTTGGAGAAGATGGCGTGTACTTTGTGTCGCCCGTGCCGCGCCCAGCAGAATTGGCGGAAGGCCAAGCCTTTTATGAGCGGTATACAGAGATTTCATATGGCACGCAACCGGCAGCCTTTGCCGTGCTCACCTATGACACCCTCAATACGTTCTTTGCGGCCATGATGAGCATCGAAGATCAAGATACGATCAATCGGACAACCACTGTAGACGCATTAGCAGCGCAAACGTACAGCGGCCTTAGCGGGCAAATCTCATTTGAAAATGGGGTTTGGGCAGACCCACCCATTACGGTCTATCAATGGGCAGAAGGTGCGATTGTAGCGCCTTAGTTTGCAGCTAACGTATTTTAAAAAGCCCATGAAATAATGG
>JAHDBW010000123.1 GCA_020630175.1 Anaerolineales bacterium | reverse complement strand
CGTGACTACTACCGTTGTGGAAATTGCAGCTTAGTCTTCGTTTTGCCGAAGCATTTCCTAAGTGCTGCAGAAGAAAAAAGCCGCTACGATTATCACGAAAACAATCCTGCGGACCCAGCTTACCGGCGCTTTCTAAGCCGCATTTTCACACCAGTTTCGGAGCGCATTGCGTCGCACAGCACCGGCTTAGATTTTGGCTCTGGTCCCGGCCCAACTCTTTCGCTAATGTTCGAAGAAGCTGGACACAGCATGGCGATTTACGATCCGTTCTACGCACCAAACAAAGCGGTGTTTGAAACGCAGTATGACTTCATTACCACCTCAGAGGTAGCCGAACATTTACATCATCCGCGTCAGGACCTAGGCATGTTGTGGCAATGCCTCAAACCTGCCGGGCTGCTTGGCATTATGACAAAGCGTGTCTCAACACTTATCCCGTTCAAAAATTGGCACTATAAAGATGATCCGACCCACGTTATTTTTTTTGCTGATGAAACGTTCCGGTGGCTTGCCAACCATTGGCAAGCAGACTTAGAAATCGTTGATAAAGACGTTGTTATTTTTCATAAGCCAGCCCAGAAGTAGTGCCAAACCGCGGTGTGGCACTACTTCTGGGCTGTGGAGCTACGCTACCCACGCACCCGTGGCAATTTCCGGAACCGATCAACCGGCTCGACATCACCCATTGGCACTTCAATAATTGTTGGGCCATTTGTTGCAAAGCCCTTTTGAATGGCCTGACGTAATGCATCTGACGTCTCTGCTCTGAGCCCTTGCGCGCCAAACGACTCGGCCATTTTTACAAAGTCTGGATTTAGCAGGTCAGTTGCGATCACGCGTCCCGCATACAAATTGCGCTGCATTTGCTGCACATTGCCATACTGATTGTTATTGAAAATTACGGTAACTAAGCCAATCTGATGCTGTACCGCCGTCATTAGCGACTGCGGACTAAACATAAAGCCGCCATCCCCAGCAATCGACAGCACCCGCGCATCTGGTTTCGCTACCTTCACGCCAAGCGCTGTCGGAAATCCATAGCCAAGCGTTCCTTGATAGCCCGGCGTCATATACGTCCTCGGCTTATAAACTGGATAGCGCAAGCGTCCAGCATAGCCAACTTGCGTGAGGTCATCAACAAAAATACCATCTTCGCCAAGTTCATCGCGAATAATGCTCAGATACGTAATCTGCGGCTCCAAAAACGCCGAGCGCGCAAACCAATCTGCCTCCAGCGCAGCCATTTCTTCAGTGCGTGACTGGCGCTTGCCATTATGCGCACCGATCCGATTGAGCAATTCTGGCACGGCATCTTCAGCCCGCGCAGTAATTGCAATATCTGGCTGCTTGATGATGGCATGGCTCGTCGGGTCAACATCAATGCGAATGATGGTCATCTCGGCATCAGTCCCCCATGCTTTGACAGGCAAGCGCATATTCGAGCCGATTGCTAGCACCACATCCGCCTTCTTCCAATATTCATGTGAGGCATGGAAATACATCCCCAATGGATGCCGCGTATCAACCACGCCCCGCCCCGTGCGATAGCCCACCACCGGCGCTTGTAATTGTTCCGCCAGCGCAGTCACTTCACCACTAACACCCAACGCACCTGACCCGACATAGATAATTGGATTCTGGGCCTTACCTAGTGCTTTCGCAGCAGCCTCGATCAAATCAACATTCATGGGTGGCGCATAGATTGCTGCGGGAACAGGGTCTAAATCAACCGTTGTTTTTGCCTTCAGCACATCCATTGGCACTTCTAACCCAACGGGACGCGGCCGCCCAGACTGTAATTGACGAAAAGCTTCCGCCATCAAAGACGGCACGACTGTCGGATCTTCTGCCGTTTCAGCCCATTTTGTCAGACGTTTGATGATGCCTAGTTGATCATTGATCTCATGTAACGCGCCCTGCCGTTTATCAAACGCCGTGGTTGGAATCTGCCCAGCTAAACAAAGAACCCGCTCATTTAGCGCGTAAGCCGTTGAAAGCGCCGCCGCGGCATTCAAAAATCCCGGTCCCGGCACAACGCTAAACACGGCTGGTTTACCCGTTGCCCAAGCAGCACCTAGCGCCATATACGCAGCGCCTTGCTCATGGCGAGCATGAATCACGCGGATTTGCGATTGCGCGTCATAAAGCGCATTGTAGAGCCAATCATTTTGCACGCCGGGCACCCCAAAGACAGTATCGACGCCGTGCTTGATAAGTGATTGAACAACGGCTTCACCGCCGGTTAGTTGCTTCATAGCCAGTAACGCTCCAAATAAGTGTAGGTAAACATTGATAGTTGAATTCTATACGGACTAAATCCAATATGCGATATCTAAAAGCGTCCGTAGCCAGTAACAATCTGCATATTACTGACCTTCTACCTGCATCGCTTTTTCAATTTACAACTATAATCTCATCTTGATGCGACAGACAGTCAAATTCGGTCGCATGCGATAACTCAATGAAATCTTATTTACAATCCCATCTCAAGCAACTTGAGTCTGAAGCCATCTATGTGATGCGCGAAGTTGCTGCCCAATTTGAAAATCCAGTACTGCTTTTTTCTGGCGGCAAAGACTCAATTGTTATGGCGCACTTAGCCTATAAAGCCTTCTATCCCGCCAAAATTCCTTACCCACTCTTACATGTGGACACAGGACACAATTTTGACGAAACCATCGCATTCCGCGATAAATACGTCGAGAAAATCGATGCAAAATTGATCGTACGATATGTGCAAAACAGCATTGATAATGGCACTGCCGTTGAAGAAACCGGCCCCTACGCCAGCCGCAATGGATTGCAGACGATCACCCTGCTTGAAGCGCTAAACGAGTTCAAATTTGAAGCTGCCTTAGGCGGTGCACGCCGCGATGAAGAAAAAGCCCGCTCCAAAGAGCGTTTCTTTTCACACCGCGATGCCTTTGGGCAATGGGATCCAAAAAACCAGCGCCCTGAACTTTGGAATATTTACAACGGCCAAAAGAAACCAAAAGAATCGTTCCGCGTATTCCCGATTAGTAACTGGACCGAGCTAGACGTTTGGATGTACGTGCAACAAGAAGGCATTGAATTGCCGAACCTGTACTTCTCGCATCAACGCGATGTCATCAAGCGTGATGGCGTTTTGCTCGCAGCCTCAGATGTGGTCTACCCCGTTGGTGATGAGACCATTGAAACCATGACCGTCCGCTTCCGCACCATTGGCGACATGACCTGCACCGGCGCTGTTGAATCACCTGCTGCCACAATTGAAGACATTGTGGACGAAGTTGCCTCGGCCCGCGTGACCGAACGCGGCGCCCGCGCCGATGACCAGCGCTCAGAAGCAGCTATGGAAGATCGTAAAAAACAAGGGTATTTCTAGGCAGCCATCATGACAATTGAACTCTTACGATTTACAACTGCAGGCAGCGTTGATGACGGCAAAAGCACCCTCATTGGGCGCATGCTGTATGACACTAAGTCTTTATTTGAAGACCAAATTGAACAGATCGAAGCCGTCAGCGCCAAGCGCGGCGATGAATACGTAGACCTCGCTTTATTTACTGATGGGTTGCGTGCTGAACGTGAGCAAAAGATCACCATCGATGTGGCCTATCGCTACTTCGCTACACCACGCCGTAAGTTCATCATTGCTGATACACCGGGACATATTCAATACACGCGCAATATGGTTACGGGCGCATCCACAGCCGAACTAGCAATTGTGCTGATTGACGCCCGCAAAGGCGTGTTGACCCAATCAAAACGGCACGGCTTTATTGCCACGCTATTGCAGATTCCGCATATTGTGGTTGCCATCAACAAGATGGATTTGGTGGACTATGATGAGGATACTTATCGCGCCATTGTCTCTGACTACCGCGATTTTGTTTCCAAGCTGAATGCCAAAAATGTAACCTATATTCCAGTGTCCGCCTTAGTTGGCGACAATGTGGTTGACCCCAGTCAAAACACGCCTTGGTATGAAGGGCCAACGCTGTTACACCATTTAGAAAACGTGAACGTTGGTGCCAGCCGCAATTACACCGATTTCCGCTTTCCTGTGCAATATGTGCTGCGCCCTAATCAGAATTTTCGAGGGTATGCCGGTCAGTTAGCCTCTGGACGCGTGCGTCCCGGCGATGAGGTTGTGGTCTTCCCAAGCGGCTTAGAGAGCACCATCAAAGAAGTTGTGACGGCTAACGGCAACCTCGAAGAAGCCATTGCTGGCGATTCGGTTGTGCTAACGCTCAATGATGAAATCGACATCAGCCGCGGTGACATGATTGTGCGCACCGGCAACTTGCCCCAAAAAAGCAACGAACTTGACGCCACCATTTGCTGGATGGGTGAAGATCCGTTTGACCCATCCAAGACCTACCAATTGCAACATACAACGCGCGTTGTCCGCGCAATGGTAACTGAACTTACCTATCGGATTGACGTCGATACAATGCACCGCACGCCAGCGGAAGTACTCAAGCTCAATGAGATTGGGCGCGTGCAGCTCACCACAACGCAACCGCTCTTTTACGATCGCTACAACACCAATCGTGCCTCTGGCAGCTTTGTGCTGATTGACCCCGCAACAAACAACACCGTTGCAGCAGGCATGATCCGCGGCGAATCGCGCGATGTTGATGACTTGATGGAAGGTGAAACAAAAGCTGATGACACCGCAACCCGACGCGAACGATCTGAAAATGTTGTCTGGGAAGCAGGTGCGCTAGACCTTGCCGAGCGCGAACGCTTGAACGGCCACAAAGGTGCTGTTTTATGGTTCACTGGGCTTAGTGGCTCTGGGAAATCGACAATTGCAAAATTACTAGAACGCAGGCTATACGAACGCAAAATCCACACGATGTTCTTAGACGGTGACAATTTACGCCATGGGCTAAATGGCGACCTTGGCTTTGCACCAGAAGATCGCGTAGAGAATATTCGCCGCGTGTCTGAAGTTGCCTCATTGGGGTATGCACATGGCAACGTGGTGTTATGCAGCTTTATTTCGCCGTATCAGCGGGACAGAAACTTTGCCCGCAGCATTGTGCCAGACGGCAATTTCTTTGAGATTTTCGCTAAGTGCGATCTTGAAGTGTTAAAACGGCGTGATCCGAAAGGGCTATATGCCAAAGCATTGAGTGGCGAAATCAAAAATTTCACCGGCATCTCGGCGCCTTACGAAGCGCCTGAGCAACCAGAATTAGTGATTGAAACTGACGTTGCCACGCCAGAACAGCTTGTCGATCAGCTAATCGAGATGCTCGAAACTGCAGGTATTATCTAACGCCAAAATGGTGTCTACACAGCAGTCCGTAAAAGATCCCAGCGTTGTCGTTTCATCGGCTGGCGTGTTCCATGCGCATCAGATTGGCCTCGCCGCCGCTGAAGGCAACATGCTCAAGCGCTTTATTTATTCAGCGTTAGGGACACGTACAGACGGGTTACCCAAGCCTGTCATCAAGCGCCAATTGCCATCAGCAGCAGTTAGTTTCCTGAGCCAATACCTAAAATCACCTAGCCATTTAGCACAGGCTTACTGGCTAGGCGACTCGCTGCATGACCGGCTTGCTAGCCGCTATGCCGCCGACGGTGATATCTTTCATTACTTCAACCATCAAGGGTTAGCTTCGGCTAAACGTGCTAAACAACTCGGCAAAATTTCAATTTGCGAACGCTCGAGCGCACATCCCTCACATCAACAGCAAATGCTAGTGGAAGAATTTGCTTTACATGGCCTGACGTACCCAGCCGTTTACGACAAACTTGTTGCTCGGCACGAAGAAGAATATGAAGTCTCAGACTATATTATGGTCTGTTCCGAGTATGTAGAACGCAGCATGCTGGAACAAGGCACGCCGCCAGAGAAACTGATCCGCACAACCTTGGGCTTTGATCCAACCCGCTTTCAGCCTGGCAAAAAAACAGACAATGTATTCCGTGTAATTGCGGCTGGTGCACTGTCGCTCCGCAAAGGCACGCAATATCTATTAGAAGGCTTCAAGCGTGCCAACATTCCAAATTCTGAACTACTGTTTGTTGGTAATCCGCAACCTGAAATTCTGCCAACCTTAGAAAAATACGCTGGTCTTTTCAAGCACGAACGCTTTGTACGGCACGAAAAACTACAAAGTTTCTATCATGCATCAGATGTGTTTGTGTTGCCGTCCATTGATGAAGGCTTTGGGATGGTGATTTTAGAAGCCGCTGCGTGTAAATTGCCCGTGGTGATTAGTGAAAACGTCGGCGCACCCTTTGCGCACGACCAACACGGACGCGTCGTGCCAATTCGCGATCCGCAAGCTATTGCAGATGCGCTTGTCCTACTGTACGAAAATCCGCAGTTGCGCGAACAATATGCTGCTCAAGCCTACGCCCACGCGCAGCAATTCACGTGGGCACGCTATCGGCAAGAAGTGCGTGACGCGTATGCCCAAATCTGGCAAAACGCTAGGTAAAAACTGAATCTATATCAGTCGCCAATGCTTCGGCAGCAAGGGCGTTCCATCAGGTGAAGGCACTGGCATGTAGTAGCTCATAAACGAGACCCACATTGCGAACACGCTAACGCCTTTCGAAAGCACATTTGCGCCAGAATCAAAAAACGGCTTGTGACATTACACAAGCCGTTTTTGATTTAAGCTACGTTGAAAATTGCCGTCGCTTCAAACAACGCAATTGTGCAACTTATTCACCACAGGAATAGTCAGAGTTAAGCGACGCTGGCTAGAGCGGCGTTTAGCGTTGCGCTTGGGCGCATGGCCGCAGATGCAAGCGCATCATTTGGCTGGAAGTAACCGCCAACGTCCATCGGTTGCCCTTGTACTGCGTTCAGTTCAGCAACAATCTTTGCCTCATTTTCAGCCAGCATAGCCGCTAGTGGCGCAAATTTTGCTGCCAAGGCTGCATCTTCAGTTTGTTCTGCAAGCGCTTGCGCCCAGAACATGCCGAGGTAGAAGTGGCTGCCACGGTTGTCTAATTCATTGACTTTCCGTGATGGTGACTTGCTTTGTAGCAAATATTGCGTGGTAGCTTCGTCTAGCGCGGCACCAAGAATATTCGCAGTTGGATTGTTGAACGTATCACCTAAGTGACCGAGTGAAACAGCCAATGCGAGGAATTCACCAAGTGAGTCCCAACGAAGGTGATTTTCTTCTTCGAACTGTTGCACATGCTTTGGCGCAGACCCGCCAGCACCGGTTTCGAACAAACCGCCACCTTTCATCAACGGCACAATTGAAAGCATCTTAGCGCTAGTGCCAAGTTCAAGAATTGGGAACAAGTCTGTCAGGTAATCGCGTAAAACGTTACCAGTAACAGAAATCGTATTCTTGCCTTTACGCATGCGATCCATTGAGTAATTGATCGCGGTAACAGGGTCCATGATATGGAGATCAAGGTCAGCTGTGTCGTGATTTTGCAAGTATTGCTTGACCTTCTTAATCAACTGCGCATCGTGCGCACGTTGCGCGTCTAGCCAGAAAATGGCAGGCCAACCCGTTGCACGGGCGCGGGTTACGGCAAGTTTTACCCAGTCGCGAATTGGCGCATCTTTTGTTTGGCAAGCGCGCCAAATATCGCCTTGTTCAACAGCATGTTGCATTAGCACTGCCCCCGCTGAGTCCACTACGCGCACAACGCCATCAGCCGCGATTTCAAATGTTTTATCGTGTGAGCCGTATTCTTCAGCCTTCTTTGCCATGAGACCAACATTAGGCACTGTGCCCATGGTTGTTGGATCAAACGCGCCGTGTACTTTGCAGAACTCAAATACTTCTTGATACATGCGCGAGTACGAACGGTCTGGAATAATCGCTTTGGTGTCTTGTAGTTCACCTGCGCTATTCCACATTTGACCAGAAGAGCGAATACAAGCTGGCATTGAAGCGTCAATAATCACATCACTAGAGACGTGTAAATTGGTAATGCCTTTGTCTGAATTCACCATTGAAAGCGCTGGACGAGCGTCATAGCAAGCAGCAATGTCCGCTTCGATTTCAGCCTTTTTAGCTGCTGGCAGTTCATCAATTTTGGCGTACAAATCACCCAAGCCATTATTTGGATTGATTCCAATTTCAGCAAAGGTATCAGCATGTTTTTCAAACACATCAGCAAAGAAGACCGACACAGCATGTCCAAAGATGATTGGGTCAGACACTTTCATCATGGTTGCTTTGAGATGTACAGAAAGCAGCAAGCCCTTGTCTTTGGCATCATCAATTTCAGTTGCTAAGAATGTGCGCAGTGCTTTGGCACTCATCACCGATGAGTCCATTATTTCACCAGCTTCAAGCGCAATTCCGCTTTTCAGAGTGGTGACCGTGCCAGCAGCGTCAACGTGCTCAATACTGACCGTATCTGCAGCAGGCATGGTTACGCTGAGTTCACTGGCGTAGAAGTCGTTCCCGCTCATCGTTGCAACGTGTGACGCAGAGTCGGCTGACCATTTCCCCATGCGATGCGGGTTATTTTGCGCAAAGCGTTTGACTGCTGATGGTGCGCGGCGGTCTGAGTTCCCTTCGCGCAAGACTGGATTTACCGCACTGCCCATCACTTTTGCGAAGCGTTGGCGTAAGGCTTTTTCAGCATCCGTTTGCGGGTCTTCTGGATAGTCTGGAATGTCGTACCCATTGGCCTGCAATTCTTTGATTGCAGCCGTCAGTTGCGGCATTGAGGCACTAATGTTTGGCAGCTTGATGATGTTTGCACCTGGGTCTTGCGTAAGCGCGCCAAGTTCAGCGAGCGCATCAGGTTGCTTTTGGTCTTCAGTCAGATTTTCTGGGAAGTTCGCAATAATGCGGCCAGCCAAAGAAATGTCGCTGAGTTCGACTTCGATCCCAGCTGCGTCAGTGAAGGTTTTGATGATTGGCAGGAACGAGTACGTTGCCAGTGCCGGTGCTTCATCAGTTTTTGTATAAATGATTTTTGCGTTAGACATAGTTTGTTGAATGTAAGCGGAGGCTTAGTAATTTTTCACCTATTTTACAATGTAACCGCTCTCAAATAAGAATTTGACCTTGTCATATTTTCAGAGATCTTATTAGAAAATTTATATACCAAGCGACAACGTCATTTCCTACAACATCTAAGCAGGTCTTGCACATCTCAAACTGGCGCAGCTTGGTAGAATTCTTACGCTGATCTATTCATGTACAAAAATCCCGAGACCTATTTATGCTAACGGAAGCACAACGGCAAGAGATGGCCCAGAACATTCTCGACGCCAATCGCACAAAAATTCAAACCACGCGGCCATCGGCTGTTTATCCGCAAATTACGTTTGAAGACGCTTACGCAATTTCTGCCGAAGTTGCTAAGCGCCAACAGGCGGCTGGTGCCAAGCTAATAGGCTACAAAGTTGGGCTAACTTCAATCGCAATGCAGCGCTCATCAAAAATTGATGAGCCAGACTATGGATACTTGTACGACTATATGATGATCCAAGATGGCGCAGCGGTGCCCCACGCGAATTATTGCGTGCCGCGCGTAGAAATGGAGTTGGCATTTATTCTCAACGCCCCACTCACTGGGCCTGGTGTGACGATGATGGATGTATTACGCGCCACAGAATACGTTGTGCCAGCCATGGAGCTCATCGATACCCGCGTGGACGAGCCGCGCAAAATCTTTGACACCATCTCAGACAACGGCGCTGGCGCGGGTGTTGTGTTGGGTGGTCGCCCTGTGCGCCCTGGGGATGTTGATCTGCGCATGATTCCGGGACTGCTTTATCGAAACACTGACATTGAAGAAACTGGTGTCTCGGCCGGGGTTATGAACCATCCCGCGAATGGCGTGGCCTGGTTGGCAAACAAGCTTTCCGATCTCAATCTTTCACTAAAAGCTGGTGATATTATGCTGGCTGGCTCATTTGTTCGCCCAATTTGGGCTCAAGTGGGTGACACAATCCGCGCCGATTTTGGCGACTTAGGCTCTGTCTCAATCAAATTCGTATAACTATTTTCTTCTTATGAACGTTCCTGTAAACACCTTTAAATCAAAACTAAAAGACGCCCGGCCGCAAATTGGAATGTGGTCAACTTTATGCTCTAACATCGTCGCTGAAGCGGTGGCCGATGCCGGGTTTGACTGGATTGTGCTCGACACTGAACACACGCCAAATGAATTGCCGGGTCTCATTACGCAAATGCAGGCCTTGCACCGCAGCGCCTCTAGCGTGATTGTGCGGCCGTTTTGGAACGACAAAGTTGCCATCAAGCGCCTGCTAGACGCTGGTGCGCAAACGCTCATTATTCCATTTGTGCAGAATGCGGAAGAAGCCAAAGCCGCCATCGCTGCAACCCGCTATCCGCCAAACGGTATTCGCGGCGTCACCGGCAGCGGTCGTGCCGCGATGTACGGGCAAATCAAAGATTACTTTGACACCGCAGAAGAGCAACTCGCGGTGGTTGTGCAGTTAGAAACGCCAGAAGCGCTCAGTAATTTAGAAGAAATTGCCGCAGTTGAAGGCGTAGATGCGATGTTTATTGGCCCAGCCGATTTATCCGCGTCAATGGGACACCTTGGAAATTCAGAGCATCCAGAAGTACAGGCTGCCATCAAAGATGGTGTTGAACGGATGAAAGCGCTCAACATGCCCAGCGGCATTTTGGCGTTCAATCCGGAAGTTGCCAAGCGCTATATGGATTGGGGCTTCAAATTTGTAGCCGTGGGGTCTGATCTTTCTTGCTTGATGAGTGC
>JAHDBW010000470.1 GCA_020630175.1 Anaerolineales bacterium | reverse complement strand
GGGCAACATCTGTCGCAGGCGGAGTGGCTGGCAACCCACCATAACGCTGAGCAGGCCACGGTGGGTCTTGTTTTCTATCGGTCGCACTGGCTAACAGGCAACACGGCTTTTGTGGATGCCATCATCACCGAAATTGAAGCGCAAGGCTTGAACGCGCTAGCGGTGTTTACCTACTCGCTCAAAGATCAAGATGCAGGTTGGCCGGTCTGCTTCACGCTGTTTGAACACAATGGCGGCTATTTGCCAGAAGTGTTGATTTCAACCATGGCCTTTGCTGCGGGCAAAATCGACCGTGAAAATCCAACCCAAGCGGGCTGGAGCGTAGACGCACTCGACCGTTTAGGCGTGCCCGTGTTGCAAGCCATCACCAGCAGCATGGAATATGATCAATGGTCGCTTTCAGACCGTGGTCTGGCCCCGTTAGACACGGCCATGAACGTGGCGCTGCCTGAATTTGACGGTCGCCTTATCACCGTGCCGATCAGCTTCAAAGGCAACGTCGACCCCGCCGATCAGTCATCCAACATTACGCATTATGAGCCGCTGCCAGAACGTATTCAGTCTGTCGTGTCCTTAGCCAATCGCTATGTCACGCTGCGCCAGAAGCCAAATGCGGAGAAGCAAATTGCCATTATCTTGACCAATGCACCCGGTAAGGCGGGGCGGATTGGGAATGCCGTTGGGCTTGATACGCCTGCCAGTCTGATCAATCTGCTGCATCAAATGGCAGACGCTGGGTATACCGTAGGCGAAATCCCAGCCGATGGCGATGCGCTCATCCACACCTTGATTGACCGCTGTAGCTACGATGTTGAGTTCCTAACCGAAGCCCAAATTGAACAAGCCGAAGGCGTGCAGCTCGCGACGTATAAGGGCTGGTTCAATGACTTCCCTGATAAAAATCGGCAGCAAATGACGGCCCGTTGGAATGGCGCAACCAAAGAGGTTTATTTCTACAATGATGAACTGAAATTTGCCGGATTGCGCCTTGGCAATATCTTTGTGGCATTGCAACCGCCACGGGGCTACGGCATGGATCCCGACGCGATTTATCATCAACCGGACTTACCGCCGACGCATCACTACGCGGCGTTTTATCGTTGGCTTTCAAAAGAGTGGGGCGCGGATGCGATGGTGCACATGGGCAAGCACGGCACGCTGGAATGGTTGCCGGGCAAAGGCGTGGGGCTGGCACATGACTGCTATCCAGACTTGTTCCTGCAAGACATGCCGCTGATTTACCCGTTTATCATCAATGATCCGGGTGAGGGCATGCAGGCCAAACGACGCGCGCACGGCACGATTATCGATCACCTGATGCCGCCACTGACCACAGCGGACACTTATGGGGACCTTGAAGAATTACAACAGTTGGTGGATCAATACTATCAACTGGAAGCGCTAGACCCGACCAAGCTGCCAATGCTGCAACAACAAATTTGGGACGTGATGCAACGCGCCAATTTGGATGATGATCTGCAAATTCTGGGCAAGCAAACCCACGGCGATCACACCCACGACTGGGATGACACTGCCACCGAAGACGGTACGCCCGTGTCATTAGCTGAGATGACCGGCAAAGACTTTGCGCACCTAATGGAAGACATGGATGGCTATCTGTGTGAGATTGGGACGCTGCAAATTCGGGATGGACTGCACACGTTGGGGCATGTGCTGGAAGGTGATCAGCTGGTTGACGT
>JAHDBW010000469.1 GCA_020630175.1 Anaerolineales bacterium | reverse complement strand
GCAGTTGTGGCACGCGACTTTACAGAATTCAGCGTGAAGCGTGAGAAGTGACCTAGTGGTCCCTGCAAGTAACGCAACAAAAGGCTATAGGATCATGCATCCGGAGACGTTCAATGAATAATCGCGCCCGTTTTTCACAAAATTTTCTAAGAGATGCGGACTATGTTAAAGGATTGGTTCGGCAAAGCGATATCACTGCTACAGATTCTGTTTTAGAGATTGGGCCTGGGAATGGCGTAATTACCGAAGCGCTTGCCGAACAGGCTAAAGAGATCATTGCGGTTGAAATTGATAGTAGCCTGCGCGGACCATTGCTTGATGCAATTCGGCATCTGCCAACCGTAACGGTCAAATTTACAGATTTTTTGACTTATCCGCTACCGCAAACGCCGTATAAGGTTTTTGCCAACATCCCATTTAGTATCACAGCGGAAATTTTGCAGCGCTTTTGGACGGCACGCCAAACACCAGATAGTGCTTATTTTATTGTGCAAAAGGAAGTGGGTGATAAGTTTCTGGGACAACCAATTTCAACCGAGTCGTCTATAACATTTCAACCGTGGTTTGATATCCAAGTGTTGGCGCAAATTCCCCGCCATCAATTTATTCCAGAGCCGACGGTAGACGCAGTGTTGTTGGCCATGCATCCGGCGCAATATCCGCGTTTGGATGTTGCGCATAAGACAGACTTTGCGCAATTTGTGAGTTATGGGTTTAGAGCTTGGAAAGATAATTTGAAGGTTGCGTATAAAAACGTATTTTCTTATAAGCAATGGAAACGTTTGGCTGGTACCAATCGCTTCCCGCTAAAGGCCCGTCCGAGTGAGTTAAACGTGGCGCAGTGGGTGCAGCTTTATAAATTCTATGACACTCAATTGCCGCCCGAAAAAAAGCGTGAAATCTTTGAGTAACTAATCGTTAATGACCTGCTGTGGGGAACTGATCATCATGACTCCATCGGCAGTAATACGCCCATGAATTACGCTGCAATTGGCTACGCGCATGGTTTTTCTGAAGTGGGCAAAAGCGGGCATTGTTTCGTATGCAGCTTCATTACTACCATAGAGCCAACGCCAATAGACCATCCTCAAAAATGTGCCGTGCGTAAAGACAACAATCTTCTGTTGCGGCGCGGCGTGTAAGCGGTCTAATAAGTCTCCAGCCCGACTGATCCCGGCGGCAAAGGTTTCTGAACCTTCGCCGTTAGAGTGATGCGGGTCGCCATTCTCAAAAAATTCTAAGAACTTTGGTGACCGTTCATGAACAGAGGTGTTTGTGTAATATTTCTTGTTAAGTGGGCTGTATTCGTAAGCTGGCCATTCCGTATAAGCGACATCCGGAAAGCGCGATCTAAGTGGCTCTGCAGTTTGCTGAGCGCGGATAAAAGACGTTGCCACAATAAGATCGGGCGATTCGGGAAACCAGGCTGAGATTTTATGTGATTGTTCCCAGCCTAATTCTGTTAGCGGTGGTAGCCCTCGCGCTGTGATCGGGATGCCAATATTTGCTGTGCTCTGTCCATGTCGAATAAGCCAAAATTGTTTCATAGAGTTGTAAAAATAATGCAGTTAAGTGACCATGCAAAATAAGTATATCCGATTGCGTGTGGTCTTGACTGATTAAATTACATTATGCTTATGAAACTACAAGCGTTTGTGGGTTAAATTGCACAGGCAACGCCTTCAGCATCAACCATGGGTAACCCTGCATTT
>JAHDBW010000468.1 GCA_020630175.1 Anaerolineales bacterium | reverse complement strand
TATCCTCTATTCATGAGCGACAAGCGCACTCTCATTCTAGAAGCGGCTATTGATTTGTTCGCAGCCAATGGCTTTTGGAACACACCCACTTCAAAAATCAGTAAGCATGCTGGTATTTCTACCGGCTCACTGTTTAACTACTTTGCGTCTAAGGATGAACTTATCGATGCGGTGTATTTACAGCTTCGCAAAGAACAAAGCCAAGCGATGCAGCGTGATTACCCAACAGATGGGACTGTAAAAGAGCGCTTTGAGCACGTTTGGTTTCGCTACATTATGTATGGGTTAGCCGAATCTAAGCGCTATCAGCTGCTAAAACAGATGAAATTGCAGGATTTGATAAGCTCAGCCGCGCAAGAACGGGCGACCAGTGAGATGGTATTTGCTGTCAAATTGATAGCCGATTCAATTGAAGAAAAGACCTTTGGGGCGCTAGATCCAGGTTTTTTGGAGGTGCTGTTCTTGGCGCAGCTAGAAGCGGCAGTGACGTACGCTGGGCATCAGGCGCTGAAGGATATGGCGCTCACGAAACATATTGCGAAGAGCTTTGACGTTTTTTGGACTGGCGTAACCGGCTAGTCCAAAAAAATTTCTCAAAATTATTGACTGAACAGTCATTTTATAGGAGTCTATACACAGATGAAAACAATTGTTATTACAGGGGCTAGCTCAGGTATTGGAAAAGCAACTGCAAAACTGTTTGCCGAAAAAGGTTGGCAGGTTGCGGCAACAATGCGCACGCCTGAAAACGAAACAGAACTGACAGGTCTTGCTAACATCAAAATTTATCAACTTGATGTCACTGAGCAAACGAGTATCGATACTGCGGTCGCTAGCATTCTTGGTGATCATGCAACCGTGGATGTTGTGTTAAATAATGCTGGTTATGGTTTGATGGGTCCGTTTGAAAGTATTACAACTGAACAAATCCAGCATCAATATGATGTCAATGTTTTTGGTCTAATGGCGGTGACGCGTGCCTTCTTGCCACATTTCCGCGCTAACCGAGCCGGTATGTTTTTGAATGTTTCATCAATCGGTGGGCTGATGACCTACCCGCTTATTAGCTTATATCACAGCACTAAGTGGGCAGTCGAAGGCTTTTCTGAATCATTGGCTTATGAACTGCGTGAGCTTGGTATTCAAGTCAAATTGATTGAACCTGGTGGCGTTGACACCGATTTTGGTGGCCGTTCACTTGTTAGAGGGGAAAATGTTGCGGCCCTTGCGGATTACATGCCGTCCGTTGAAAAGTTTATGGCGGCAATGGCGCAGCCAAGAGAAGGGCGCAGCACTGCGGCGCAAATTGCTGAAGGAATTTATGGTGCAGCAACCGATGAAGCCACGCAACTCCGGTATGTACTGGGCGCTGATGCAAAGCAAACCTATGCTGCGCGACAACAAGTTGGCGATGATGCATTTATGAGCGGCATGCGCCAACGCATGTTTGGAGAAAACTAATTATGAGTAACAAATGGACGTTAGACGATATTCCAAATTTAGACGGGCAAGTGGTCGTCATTACTGGCGCGAATAGTGGGTTGGGGCTTGTGTCTACTAAGGCACTTGCTGCGAAAGGCGCAACCGTAGTGATGGCCTGTCGCAATCTGCAGAAAGCAGAAGCGGCAAAACAAACGGTCTTGCAAGCAACGCCAGCCGCAACTATAGACATCATCCAGCTTGATAACGCCAGCTTAGCCTCCGTCAAGGCGTTTGC
>JAHDBW010000122.1 GCA_020630175.1 Anaerolineales bacterium | reverse complement strand
TACTCAGCTGTTCCGCGTTACCTAACAAAATCAGCTCATCGCCTTCTAAAAAGACATTGTCCGGCCCCGGTGTGATGACCGTTTTTTGACGCAAAATTGCGAGCAGAGACACCCCACAGCGCTGCCGCAAATTGACTTGGGCCACAGTTTGATTCAACAATGCCGACCCCGGCTGTACTTCTAGTTCTTCTAAAAAAATTTCATCACCAGACGGCAAGGTAATCCCATCAATAAACTCGGTCAGGTGCGGTCGTAACAGCGAATTCGCCATCCGCTTGCCGCCGATATCGTACGGTAAGACCACACGGTCGGCACCGGCTTGGCGCATTTTACGCTCATTGGCAATGTTGGAACTCCGCGCCACAATCGTCAAGTCTGGATTAAGCGCCCTAGCTGACACAACAATAAAGAGATTGACCGAGTCATCACCAGACGCGGCAATCAATCCCCACGCGCGTTCGATGCCCGCTTTAAGCAGCACTTCATCGTCTGTGGCGTCTTCAAACAGCGTCAATATCTCTGGGTTAGAGATCGTGTCCGGCTCGATCGATTTATCGATGACGACAATTTTGCGATCTGCTTTTTGTAACAGCACGTCGCTCGCGTTTTTACCAACGCGGCCATAACCGCAAATAATGACGTGGTCCTTTATTTTATTCAGCTCTCTTTGCATACGTGCCGCCTTGAGTTCTCCGCGTAATTCAGCCGAGAGAATAGTTTCCACCAAAAACGTAAACGACACTGCCACCGAGCCAACGCCGATTAGGATATAAAAAATTGTAAAAATACGCCCAGTTGCAGACAGCGGCAGCACCTCGCCAAAGCCAACAGAGCTACTGGTGATGACTGCCATATAGAGCGCATCGGCAACAGTCCACCCTTCAATAAACCGATAGCCCAACACGCCAAACAGCATCAGCCCAAAGTTGAGCAGCAGAATATAAACAACCCGCCGCCAAAAGAGGCTCAGACGATCAAATAAGCTAGACAACAGCGACATCATACTTGGGTGTTAGCGGCAAGCTTGGTTAGATCTAAATCGAAAATCATGGCCGCGTGGTCGCTTAGTGCGGCGCGTTTATTTGGCAAGGTTGCCGTTGCGCCCCACTCATAACGCATGGCCGTTAGCGCTGGTGAAAGGTCTGGACTCAGAAATGCTTGATCTAATCGGAAGCCGTTATCGCGATGCGAGTACCAACTGTACACGCGCCCGTCTTTATGCAACTGCCTATACGCATCTTTCCAGTTGAGCGCCTCAATTGCCTCCATCCATTCATGCTCACGCTTCCAGAAAATACCGGTAGCATCATCAATGTAAGCTTTGCCACTGTTAGTATCGCCCGCAAAGACCGCAGGCCCCAGCGACCAATGCTTCATGATGTTCAGCACGCACTGATGATAGGGATATTTGAAGCCAGTGTTGTAATTCGGGATGTGCATATTCACATAAATCAGCGGAGACGGACTGTGAATTTGCGTAGCGAGCCAGCGGCGTGGTTGCTCTGGCGCGCCAGCAATGTCTAACGTTGTCAGTGGGTATTTTGATGCCGTCAGCAGCGCATTGGTGGCGCGTTTTTCAGGATCGATGCTTTGTTTTTGATAGACCCAACCTGCGTCCGCAAGTTGGGCCGCAAGCGTTTGGCTAGCTGGCGTGCCGCGAAACTCAGACAGCGCAATTACATCTGGTGCCCAAGCACACAATTGGTCAAAAATGCCAACTTGACGTTTACCGCCACCAGCGCGAATGTTCCACGCAACTATTTTCAAAAGAACTCCAGTAATTGCATCAATAACAAGCCAAGCTTAGAGAGTTATCAGACTGTTTACCCCGTCGATTCTTTGAAGCGGACGAGTCCCCCGCCCCATGGCATTAGCGCGAATGGCACAGTGAGCACGACACCATTCGCAACCAATTTTGCGCCAACCAAATACGGCAGCATCCGCTACTTGCGGCTGTCTTTTACATAAAGCGCTTTGATATTGCTTGAGCCACTGCTGCGCTTTACTAGGTCAAACAGCTTTGTCGCCCTCACCAGCTCGCCTAATTTGGCGTAGCCGTAGTTCCGCGCATCAAATTCGGGGGCTTGTTTGGCAATGTTGTTCCCAACACGGCCTAAGTGCGCCCAGCCATCATCATCTGATGAAGCCTCGACGGCATTGCGTAAGAGGCGAATGAGCTTCGCATCACGCTTGAGGTCTTTGGCAGACTTAGGCTGGATGGCCTCTGCCTCATCGACCTTGGCACGTAGCACTTCGGTGTATGTGAATTTATCGCAAGCAGAGACAAACGGTGCCGGCGTTTTCTTTTCACCAAAGCCGTAGACAAGTAGCCCTGATTCGCGAATGCGCGACGCTAGCTTTGTAAAGTCGCTATCGCTAGACACAATACAAAAGCCGTTGAAGTTACCCGTGTAGAGCAAGTCCATCGCGTCAATAATCATCGCGCTATCGGTGGCGTTTTTGCCCTTGGTATAGGCAAACTGTTGCACCGGTTGAATAGAGTGTTGCAGCAACAGTTCTTTCCAGCCTTTTAGGCCGGGTCCGGTCCAGTCACCGTAAATACGTTTGACGCTGGCAACGCCAAAGTTTGCAATTTCTGCCAGCAGGCCATCAACGATGCTCGGCTGGGCGTTATCGGCATCAATTAAGACTGCCAATCGATCTGTGTTTTCCATAAATGTTAGTCGGGAAGAATTCGCGTCAGTACACGCGTTTAGTTGTGGGTTTGGATAGCACGCTTAGCCTTTGCGGCAGTTCAGCGTTGCTATATGGTCTATTATAGAGGATACCGTAGAAACAACTAAATGCCGTTTCAACGCGGACAACACGCGTATCCCTACACAAGGACTTTTATATGAAGATCCCAACCATTCGTAAGCCACGCTGCTATATGGTGCATGCCATTGCGCCAGCTGAGATTACACCTGCCGAAGCCAACCGCCTGATCAACGCGATGACCGCCGATCAAACGTTGCCGCTCTCGGTTTGGCACGATCATTTTCTAGGCCAGCCGCGCGGTGGAATGATTTTGTTTTACGTTGCCAATCAGGCTGAGCAAAAAGCGCTCTACACACAGCAGCACTTACCAGGCTGGCAAGTGCAAATACACCCACTCATTTATAGCTTCAGCCCCAGCGCATTTGATGCACAAACGGGCTATACGCTACGCGCCTATCGCGATACAGACTGGCCGACATTGCGCGCTGAAAATCGACCGAATTATGGTGAACGAAATCTTAGCGCTGAAGCGGAGACTGGCGTTGAAGCAGTTGACTAAGCTCACCTAAATTAGGCTGGCGGCGCTAATTGCTTAACTGCAGCCAGATAGGCGTTAAGGGTCTTTCGATCAAAACAAACAAACGTCGCGTGTTTTACCTGTGGATTGTTAGACAAGCCCGCAAGCACTGTCGCGACTGCAATTTTTGCCGCCTTCGATAGCGGAAAGCCATAGGCACCGGTGCTAATCGACGGAAAGGCAATTGTTGTAATCTGATGCTCAGATGCGAGTTCAAACGCGCGGCGGTAGCAAGCCGCCAGATCAACCGCTTCATTCCGGTCTCCGCCCTGCCAAACAGGCCCCACCGCATGGATAACATATTGAGCAGGCAGGTTGAACCCTAATGTCAGCTTCGCATCGCCAGTGTCACATGGACCAAGTAAGCGGCTGGCAGCCAATAAGTCTTTGCCCGCTGCGCGATGAATCGCACCATCAACACCGCCACCACCACACAGTGCGCGGTTTGCAGCATTGACAATCGCATCAACATTTTGCGTTGTAATATCGCCCAGAATGATGTTTAGTCTGTCAGTCATTATGTTTACAGTTGCTATGCCTCTGCAATTGCAGACACGCGAAATGTGGCGTCGATTCCGGAACGAATCGTCATCGTATTGCCCAGCGTAAAGCCTAAATCTACACTGCGCTGTTTTGAACGCGGTGAGGCTGCGGCCATCATCATGCGTTGCTGTGGCGCTGGTGCATGCCCAGACTCATGCAGCGTATGCACGCCTAAGACCCGAATGCCTAAAAGCGCCGCATCCGCCTTGGCTTGGTCCAGTGCAGCCTGTAAGGCTTCAGTGCGTAAGCGTTTACGCGTGGCCTCTGCTTGGCTGTAATTCCAAGCGATGTGCTGCATTTGGCAATTTTTCTGTGACGCAATCGCGCCCAAGGCTGCGGGCAGTTGTTCTAACGCAACTTTGGCTAAGGTGATGCTGTAACGTGCCGTAGAAGACTTGAGCATAATGCCAGCTTGCATGTCAAAGTTGACCGAGCGCAGTTTGATTTGCGATTCGGTCACGCCGATTTGCGTTAACGCATGCACGAGCGCGCGCACTTCTTTGGCTTGTTTAAACGCCTGCTGACCAGACATCACCGAACTGCCCTCAACTTGAAGATGCAGGTCGGCAGAATCGGCGTCTAATTCAGCTTCGCGTTGGATGTTAATGGAAATGGTATCGGGTTGCGTCATGATCTATGCAATATTCCGTTCGACAATGTGCGTTGGGAGGCCGTCTATCGACTGTTGATTTTTCTTTTCCCAGTATTCGGCAGTGCCTTCCGGACCTTTCTTGGCAAAATGATTTGAAAGACTTTCGCGTTCTTCAACATAGTCAAAGAATGGCACCGCCATACCGCACGAGGTTTGTACAAGGTCAACATCAAGATCAAAGATTTGACGTGCGCCTGGCATCGGCGGGAAAAGCGCATACAGATCGTCCCAGTCTGGGTCGTTATGATGGATCGCTTTTGCAGTGCCATATAAACGTAAAATCACCGGGCGGCCTTCAAATGCTGCGAACATCACCGTCATGCGTGGATTTTGCAACAAATGCGCCGCCGTTTCATTACCGCTGCCGGTGCCGTTGAGCCAAATCACGCGATTAGGCCCCAACACGCGCAGCGAATCCATCCCCTTTGGCGACACATTCACGCGGCTATCAGCCGTGGCAGTGCCTACAAAGAATATTTTTTGAGCGGCAATCAAGTCTTGTTCGCGCTGTTCGATTTTTGTGTAACGGGTTCCCATCTGTACTCCAATTGCAATATCTAGTGTAATAGTTGTGTATCTGTGCGGTTATGCAATCGTACCACTGCGTTTATACAGCCCCAACCCACACAGATTGCACGTTTAGGCCACGCCTGCACCTCCCACAACTAATTGCGCTATGAAGCCAAAGCAGTTACAACTGCTGGCTGAGGCAGCCCAATTTTGCGACCATATAAGGCCAGCACAACAACTAGACTTAGTCCAATCCAACTAATGTCAGGCTTACCACCCGTCATTAGAAAAGCCCCTGCCGCTGGAAAGCCATACACCACTGCATAAACGCCAACAATCCAATTGCGAGCTTTTTGGGTTGCAAATCCCGCCGCCGCAATCAGTAAAATGCCACCCACTAACCACCCCATTGAACCGAGTTGAAATGTAGACCGCACAAAGCTCATGTCTGCTGCACTAAGCGGCATCGCCGTAATTGCAGTGTCACCAACCGTGCCATGATAGACAGCCATCAGAATTGCGCCAGCACCGGCCAGCCGTAATGCAGTATTTTTCAGCATGCGAAAGCTCCTTGAATAAGACAACCATACAGTTGTGTATGGATATAGTATTACGACACGCACGCCCTGTCAATACAGTAGTGTATGGTAAACTCGAGACATGGATCGTTTATCGAAAACAGAATGGCTTGAGCATGGCTTAGAGACCCTCAAAGTTGCAGGCTTTACCGCACTTAAGGCAGATCAGTTAGCAAAATCACTTGGTGTATCGCGTGGTAGCTTTTATTGGCATTTCAAAAATTTAGCAGACTTCCATACCCACTTGCTGCGTTACTGGCAATCACAGCAAGTGGAAAATACCATCAGTGCATTAGAAACTGCGCATCTGCCAGCCATCGCGCGATTAGAAGCTCTTTTTACAATGGCAATTTCAACCGAGCGGAGTCTTGAGTGTGCGATTCGGGTCTGGGCAACCCAAAATCCAGCCGTACAACAAGCACTAGTAAACATTGACATGCAAAGCATGAATTACATAGCACAGCTGCTAATTGAATTAGGTCTTGAACAAACAGTTGCAGTCCGGCGTGCAAAAGTTTTGTATCTCAGCTACATTGGAAATGTAATTGCAGGCCGCATGCTAGCACCACAGGACTCGGCACAATTGATTACAGAACTCATGCAACTTGCTCAGGCGTCCGCGTCCGCTTAACTATTTACGACGTAACGTTACGCATTGACGGGCTTTGCAGTCATTACTGAAGCAAGCGCCCGCCACAGCAATACCCCAATCCACACAATCAGCGCCGTAAAGACGGCAATATAGCCACTTGCAATAAACAAAAATTTGAGACTCGCTGCGCTTGAATACACGAGTGCAATCCAATTGGCAAACGTTGCCGGTTGCGCCAACATCACAAACGAAATCAAATTCTCAATAACGTCTAGCAAGGCACCCAGTGGAATGAGTGTGGCCGCCCAAGTGGTGAGTTTGTAAGGCAAGCTATCGACGGTAAACAGGCGGCGAATTAGTAATGGCACCGCCAAGCCCATCGTGGCCATTGTTAGGATAAAGACAAAATCAAACAGTTGCGTTTGCCAGTAAATAGGCAACGTCCCCGCGTTCGCCATCACCTGATACCAAGCTTTGATCTTTTCGCCGCTAAATGCCGTCTGCCCCACGTTATATGGAACTGGGAATTTTGAAGCGGCGTATAGTGCGTCTAAGTAAATATTGGCTGCGCGAAACAATCCGAAGGCTAGGCCTGCAAAAATAATGTGTTGTACTAAAGGTAATGCTGCAATGCGTGTTTTCAAAGTTGACATGTTAATCTCCATAGTTGTTGTTTGAAACCTGAGGTAAAATCAGATTTGTATTCTATGGAATTTATTTTATATTCCTTGGAATATTTTTGTCAAGGAGCAATTTTTTATGTCGATTCCAATTCAGAAGCTCGGTGAAACCGCAACGTGGTTGGGGATTGTGGCGCAACTCTATAACACGCGCATGCATGCCCTACTCAGCAGGCACAATATGACGTTGACGCAATTTTCAGTGTTGTCGTATTTGGTGCGCAACCAACCGCAGAAAGCGACCATTTCAGATATCGCAGACGCTATTGAAGTCAATCAGCCGGGCGCGACGAAAATTGTGAAGAAATTTGTAACAATGGACTTATTAACAGTCGAGAAGGATAGTGTCGATGCTCGCAAACGGTTTGTTTCAATTACGCCGCAGGGCCTAGCTACATTTGGGGCTGTGCAGCGATCAATGGGACCAGACATTGTGCAATGGTTTGCCGATTGGCACGCAGACGAACTCGACACATTACTTGGCAACTTGCAGAAACTTGGCGGCTGGCTAGACAACAATCGCTTATAGCCGTCAGGAGCATACACATGTGGTCACTTGCTAATTCATTTACTTTCAATGAACAAACCGTTCGCTACGATCAACGCGGAGACGGTCCGCCGGTTGTGGTTGTCCACGGCACGCCTTGGTCATCTTACAATTGGCGGCACGTCATTACCGCACTCAGCGCGCGTTACACGGTCTATTATTTTGATTTATTAGGCTATGGGGAGTCGGAAAAACGGGCCGGACAAGACGTGTCTTTGGCAGTGCAGAATCAGTTGTTAGCGGCGCTATTGACGCATTGGCAACTAGATAATCCAATTGTGATTGCGCATGATTTTGGTGGCACAACGGCATTGCGCGCTCACTTACTCAACCACTGCAATTATGCAAAGCTAGTGCTATGCAACCCCGTTGCGCTTGCGCCTTGGGGATCGCCATTTTTTGCGCATGTTCAAGCGCATGAAGCGGCCTTTGCTGGCGTGCCGGACTATATTCACGAAGCCATTGTGGAACGCTATATTGCCGGTGCGATGCATAATGCAATGCCAGCCGACGTCACTGCTCAAATTCTGAAGCCGTGGTTAGGCCCAGTTGGAAAGGCGGCCTTTTACCGCCAAATTGCACAAGCCGATCAAGCCTACACAGATGAGATTGAGCCGCTTTACCCAACGCTGCGCTGCCCCACCTTAGTCGTTTGGGGCGAAAATGATACTTGGATCCCTGTTGCACAAGGCGAAAAACTCGCCGCTCATATTCCTGGATCACAATTTATTCGCATTCAAAATGCCAGCCACTTGGTTCAAGAAGATCAACCACAGCAGCTGATTGCACATATTCAGCGGTTCTTAGCTGCGTAAGCCACTAAGTCTCGTCAGCAGTCAACAGAATGAATTCTGCGACTAGTGAATGAAACATGCTAAAGCATGTTGCCGGTCAACGGACAACCTGCCTTAGCATGTTTACCTAACTAACAATGGATTTCAATCCATCTACACAGCTGTTGTAATCGTAGCCAACGACTAACTTTCTTCAGCGCGTTGCTTTAACCCAGCACTAAACTGCTCAAAAATCGGATTGAGGTCTGGAATCTGCTTACCAAACAATGGCAGTAACAATCCAGAAAACACTTCTTCAGTGGTGAACTGCGTGCCGCCATCTGCCGTGGCAGTGAGCGTATGGGTGCGTTCTGACTTGAAGAGCCCCAGCGGCATCCCGCCAGTCAACACCATTTTATTCGGCGCATCGACCAAGGTTACTTTGGCCGGAAATGCGCGCTCTGGGCTAAGCTTTGTAAAAAAGCTGACCTTTTCACCCAACTTTAGCGCGCCTTCAACGCGCAGCATATTGGGATCCCATTCAGGGTAACTCGCCCCATCAATCAAGATGTCCCACACCATGGCCGGTGCCGCATTAATTGTGGTAGTTGCTTTATAGTGTTTCATCGTTCCTCCCAGATCATTTGTTGTACTATTTCGCAGATTTATTCTAATTCAATAAATCGTCTTCGAACTGATAATTGGTCAGTACTTCATAGCCATCTTCGGTAATCAAAACCTGGTCTTCTAACTTAACACCCTGCCCACCTTGTTTTTCGCCAAGGAAGCTTTCTACACACAGCACCATGCCCGGTTGCAGCACGCCGTCATAGCCAAAGGCCTCCCACGCATTGGGGAAGTAAATGGCGGGTGCCTCATCGCATAAGCCCACGCCGTGGTATTGCACAGAGTACGTGTTGTACTTGGCCGGATCATACATAAATGACTTGTGCGTTAGCTCGTGATACGTCAGCCCCGGTTTGAGCCATTCCGTGTTTTTACGGATTTGGTCTAAGGCCTTAGTGTAAATATCTTTTTGCAGCGCAGTTGGGGCTTTGTCACCGCACAACCACGTGCGCGACATATCGACACAAATGCCATAAGAGCCAATCAGGTCCGTATCAAACGCCACTAAGTCACCGTTTTCAATCACGCGGCTGCTGCATTCCTGATACCATGGGTTGGTGCGTGGCCCAGACGACATGAGGCGCGTTTCAATCCATTCGCCACCGCGCTTGATGTTTTCGGCGTGCAAGTAGCTCCACAGCTCTTGCTCCATTTGCCCCGGCTGCATGGCGGCGTGCATGACGCCAATCGCTTTTTCACAGGCATGAATGGCACAGCGCATCGCGTTGATCTCTTCGTCGTTTTTGATCTCACGCGCCAGTTCCATCACTTCTTCGCCATTGCGGATTTCGACACCTTCTTTTTCTAAGGCACGCATCCCATCATAGCCACAGCGATCCAATGCCAAGCGCATGTTGCCGCCACCGTGTTGCCGCACTAAATCAGCAATCTCTGCCGCCCACTTCGCGGCTTGTTCTTCATAGCGATCACCGGCAATCAAGTATGCCCAAGACATGGCTGGCCGAATTTCATCGATATTTTGGGTATGCACGTTGAGGTGTTCACCGTGACTGAACTCAAACTGGATGACTGGACCATCCGCTGCAACAAAGCAGTAGCGCGTGGCGTTATGGGTGACCCAAAGTTGCATGTTGGTGCTATCGGTTGCGTAGCGAATGTTGAGCGGATCCCAGAGTACAATACCGGCATAGTCAAATTTCTTGAGGTATTTACGCACGCGTGCCAGCCGATAAGCGCGGATGTTATCCATATCTGGCAGTGCCAATCCGGCCGCTTCCCATTCGCCAACGGCTAAGTGGCCGGGTCCAAGGTTGTGTAAGTTTAGACCTTCGGCGTAGGCAACGGTTTCAGCTGATGGCTCTTGCAAAGCCCCAATTTTTGAACGGTGTTTTCCAACAATGAGATTTGACATAGGTAATTTCCTTTTTCACGCAGATGATGGCCTCATTATATGGACTAGCACCCGTGAACAAGAGAAGATTCGCCGCTTTTATACACAAATCGACCTCATTTCAAAGCAGAGCATAAACAAATGCACATTGAACACATCGCCCTCTGGACCACAGACCTTGACCGCATGCGTCAGTTTTACGAAACCTATTTTGGTGCAACCGCCAACACGCGGTATACCAATCCAAAGAAACAGTTTCAGTCTTACTTTTTGAAGTTTTCAAGCGGCGCGCGGTTGGAGATTATGCAGCGTACCGACATAAGCACGCCTATGCCAAAAGAGTTGCTGGGCTATGCCCATTTTGCAATGGCAGTCGGGTCAGTTGCGGCAGTCGATGCGCTAACAGCCAAGCTCGATGCAGCTGGTTACGCGTGTATTAGTGGTCCACGCACCACTGGGGATGGGTACTACGAAAGCGTGGTGTTAGATCCAGACGGCAATCGGATTGAGATAACGGTGTGACACCCAACGGTGTAAAACCACGGCTAGCCGTGGTTCTACACCATTTGCACTTACGTCAGGCTAATGGCCTGCCCGACGTGCTTGTTCTCTGTCAATTCTTGCAACGCAAACGCAGCCACGTCAGCCCGCGTAATACGCCCACTGCGGATTGACGTATCGGTACCGGCACCAAACGTAATATTGCCAGTAGCGGCACCATCGATGAG
>JAHDBW010000121.1:2186-10951 GCA_020630175.1 Anaerolineales bacterium | reverse complement strand
CAATTTCAACACCGTATTGGCTGTCTAGACCCAAGCTTTCGTTTGGACCTGAGATAACCAAGGCTGAGGCGATGCGGATTGGGTCGCCAGCGGCAACTTCCACACAGCCAATTGCGTCTTCACAAGCCATGTCTTCTTCCATGACTTCTTCGACAGCCTCTTCTACTTCTTCAACAACTTCTGCCGCTTCTTCGGCGACAGTCTCAGCTGCTTCTTCAACAACTTCAGCGGCTTCTTGTGCGCCACCACAGGCAGCAAAGAAAACCATTGAAAGCATTAAAGCAAGCATCAAGAGAAACTTTTTCATAGTCTTACTCCTCAATAAGGTTTTATAAAAATGATCGATTCAGGTCAGTTTTACGAATCAATCCGATAGTGTGCGATGTTATGCGTATGGTCTCGTGTCTTGGGCAACATCCTCCGCATGGGCAGCGTTTCAATATTGAAACCTGTTGAATGAAATCATCAACTGACCAGACTACTCCGCTGAGCCAGTTGAATTACGAACAATCAATTTAGGTTGAACAACGGTCTTCGGACGCTCTTGTCCGTTACTGTTCATGACCTGCACTAAGTTCTTACACAGTTGCTGCCCCATTTCATGAGCCGGAATGTGCAAGGTCGTGAGTGCTGGGGTTACATATTCACTCAAGGGGATACCATCAAACCCAGTAATACTGATGTCTTTGCCAACAACAAGGCCACGCTCTTGCGCTGCGCTCATTGCACCAATAGCCAGCAAGTCATTGACCGCCACAATTGCCGTTGGTGGATCGACATGATTTAGTAAACGCTCTGTACTTTCCTGACCAGACTTTTGCCGGAAGCGCCCTTCAACAATGAGGCTTTCATCTATTGGCAGGCCATGCGCCTGCAGGCCGTCTAAATAGCCTTGCACCCGCTGCCGTGATTTGATCAAAGTCCGTGGTTCTGCCAAGCACCCAATCCGGGTATGTCCTAACGAGACCAAGTGATCAATCATTTGTCGAATACCGGTCTCGCCATCTTCATCTACAAATGAAATATCGCTAGCGTCACCAGAGCGGCCAAAGCAAACAAAAGGAAAATTATGCTTTTGCAGTAACGCAATCCGCGGGTCGTTTTCAACAGTCCGTAGCAAAATAAATCCATCAACACGGCGGCTGCGGATATATTTCAAATAAATTTCTTCGTATTGTTCTTTTTCAGTCGGCGTTGTGATGTTAAGTTCAAGACCATATTCAGAAATCTGGTCAATAATGCCGGAAAGGAGTTCACTAAAAAATGGATCAGAGAAGCGCAAATCTTCATTTGGCACAATCAGGCCGAATGCATCAGCACGCTGTGTTTTCAAGCGGCGCGCATTAAGGTTGGGGGCATAACCAAGCTCAGAGGCAGTATGCATGATGTGATCACGGGTAATTTCCGCAACATCATCAAACCCATTTAGCGCACGCGAAACAGTCGTGACTGACATGCCTGCTGCATTGGCAACATCTTTAAGTGTTATTTTCATTTATTAGTGTGACTTGTCCTTTTTCCGAAACGTTTCGGGTCGCGTGGGGATATAACCCGAAACGTTTCGAAGTTGACAAAGTATAACCCGAAACGTTTCGGAGTCAATATCGACAAAACTCCTATTAATGTTACGCTTAAGTAACAGACCGATTAGACGTCCGTTTACCTCAGCGAAATAGACTGAAATCGCTGAGTCACAACGTCAGTTCTCTCATCACTTAAGATGCAAATCACCCTTACCCAAGCAATTACCTTTCTAAACAGCTATTACACGCGGCCTGTCATTGATGTTCAGTCGATTGGCGCTGGAGCCTGGTCGCAGTGTTTTGGCTATCAAGTGGCAGGCAAAGACTATGTGATTCGGTTTGGTGCTCACCATGATGATTTTGAGCGCGACCAGTATGCAATGCAGTTTGCGAGTGACGCATTACCAATCCCCGAGGTTTATGCAATTGGCAACGCTTTTGCAGGGTATTACGCAATTTCGCAGCGCGTTTATGGCACCCCGCTAGAAACAATCAGCGCTGAGGATTGGCAAGCGCTGATCCCGAATCTGGCAACAACGCTAGAAGCACTGCGCACCGCCCCGCTCCCGATTGATGCGCAAATCGGCGACTGGTGGATTAATGGCGAAGTGCCGCAACCCGGCAATTGGGCTGACTATCTGCTTGCCATTGAAGCCGACACACCAGCGCTTCGCATTCATGGCTGGCGCAAAAAATTAGCGCAATTTCCAAAAGAAGCTGCTTGCTTTGATTGGGGTATGCAACTGCTGCATGACATTGCCGACCCAACAGTCCAACCTAACGTGGTGCATTGTGATCTGATCAATCGCAATGTATTCGTCGCAGACAATAAAATCAGCGGCGTATTTGATTGGGGCTGTGGGTTATATGGCGATCATTTATATGATCTGGCGTGGTTTCAGTTTTGGGCACCATGGCATCCAAATTTAGATGTTGCTGCGCTTTATAACGAGCTCAAACAGCGCTGGCAAGCTGCAAACTACACAGTAGACAATGCGGAGAATCGCTTAGCCGCCTGTTATCTGCATATTGGGTTAAGCCACTTGGCTTACAACGCATATATGGATGATGTGGAAAATTTGAAAGCAACTGCGGTGAGAATGGAGGAGCTGATCAACAGCCAACGTCCAACTGCCAATTATTAATGACCCCAGTCTTCAAATTGGAGGCATTGTTAATTGACAATTGGTTGTTGAATATTGAGTATTATTTATTTTGAGTGGCTGGCAATTTTGTCTAGCAAAGCTTGTGGCACTTCAATGCCGTTTGCTTCTGCGTTGGCACGGAATTCTGCACGCCGTCCACCCGGTAAGCGCACACCTTCAATGGCAGTGATATCGGTGATCATGCCTTCTAGGCGTTCGGCCATTGCCGCTGCGCCCATGCCGCTAGGATCAATCGCGATAATCATTTGGCTAACATCTGGGTAACCACCTTCATTGCCACCAAACGATGGTGCTTCATGCGCCCAGTTACCGCCACCAAGGCCAGCCGCTAAGATTTCAACCATCATGCCCAGACCATAGCCCTTGGCACCACCGAGCGGCATCAGGCCACCGGCTAAGCCTTCTTTCGGGTCGTTGGTTGGGTTACCGTCTTTGTCCAACGCCCAACCGTCTGGAATTTCACGCCCTTCATAGGCCGCTTGTTTGATGTTGACCTTGGCCGTTGCGCTGGTTGCCAAGTCCACAATGATCGGGGCTTTGCCTGCTCGCGGTGCGCCAAACCCAATTGGATTGGTGCCAAAGAAAGAGCCTTTACCGCCCCATGGCGTTACAGAAGATGGCGCGTTAGCAAACATCAAACTGACCAAGCCTTTCTCTGCCAAAATATTATTGAACCAGCCCAAGACCCCAGCCGTATATGAGTTTTGCAATATCATGGCAGCGATACCCATCTCTTTCGTAAACGCAACAAATTCATCGAGGTACGCATCAAAAGCGGTGTGTCCAAAGCCATGATTGACGTTGATCAACATGCGCGCCCCGGTTTTACTCGTGAGTTCTGGCACGGCATGCCCATCCAATTTACCGTGCAGCAAATGCCCAAGGTAAATCGAGAGGTAATTCAGGCCCACGTTACGAATGCCATCCGCCTCAGCGTCAACAATCGATTGCGCGCCAATTTTGGCCTGTTGTTCGCCACAGCCACAACGCACCATGGCATTGTAGGAAACGTCATAAATTTCAGAGAGGGATAAAGTTGGCATTGGGTGTCCTTCGTATGCTAAATGTTTATTCGGAGATAAGCGACTGGAGCGCACTAACAAGCAGCGTGTGTTCAGCCTGATGAATACGGGTTTCCAAGTCAGCAAGGGCATCGTCTGGCTGAATTTCCACGTCAACCGTGTCAATCACTGGCCCGTCATCAACGCCCTCATCTGGCACAAAGTGTACCATTACGCCCGTGTGAGAAATGACGCCCTTTTGGTAGTCATCGTAGGCACGCGCAATTGCCTGCGTGCCGGGGTATTGTCCCGGCAAGGCGGGATGCAAATTGACGACCTGCATTGGAAACTCAGTAAGGAATGCCATAGACAGTAAGCGCATCCAGCCAGCCAACACAACAACATCTGGCGCATAAGACTGCACCAACATCGCAAGCTTAGCATCGTACTCCGCGCGCGATTGTTCGGCCAACGGCCACACAACAGCAGTCGGAATATTACAGTTTTCAGCACGCGTCAGGCCATACGCATCGGCATTATTCGCAATCACAGCCACCACTTTGGCCGCTAACTTACCAGATTTACAAGCATCTAAAATCGCTTGCAAATTACTACCAGATCCCGAAACTAAAACAACAAGCCGCTTCATGTTAGGCGTTGATCAACTGGATCGATCCAGAATCGGTCAGTGTGCCTAAAACCGTGACCGGCTCTGCACACTGCGCCACTACGGTCGCCACATCATCTTTGGCAACCACAGCCACCATACCAATGCCCATATTGAACACGCGGTACATTTCAGCCTGTGGAATAGCGCCCAAGGATTGCAGCAGTTCGAAAACAGGCGGTGTTTGCCACGCAGCCAGATGAATATCTGCGCCGATGCCTTCTGGTAACGCCCGTGGTAAATTTTCTAAAATCCCCCCGCCCGTAATGTGCGCCAACGCTTTGATCACGCGCAGGTCAAGTAATGGTTTGATCAATGGTACGTAATTGCGGTGCGGTGCAAGCAACGCATCCGCCAGCGTTTGGCCGTCTGCTAACACTTGATCAAGGTCTTGATCTGCCACGAGCTTGCGAATAAGCGAGTAGCCATTGGTGTGCGGCCCTGAACTGGCAAAGCCCAGCAACATATCACCCACATTGATTTCAGCACTGCGCGGCAAAATGTCGGCTTGCGCCACCGTGCCCACAATCGTACCGGCCACGTCAAACGCACCGTCATGATAAACACCGGGCATTTCTGCGGTCTCGCCACCTAATAAGGCTGCGCCACACTCGCGGCAAGCTTCGGTCATCCCGATCACGACATCCGCCACCATTTCAGGATCAAGCTGCGCGGCGGCAATATAGTCTAAGAAAAATAACGGACGCGCGCCCTGCACCAGAATGTCATCGACGCAGTGATTGACAATATCATGCCCAATCCCGCGATAGCGTCCAAGCTGCACAGCTAATTTCACTTTCGTACCGACGCCATCAGTCGAGGCAACCAAGGCCGGACGGTCTACGTTTTGTAACGCCGACACATCAAACAAACCGCCAAATGCACCCACGCCAGCCAACACTTCGGGGCCATGCGTCGCACTCACAGCATCTTTGATCAGCCGAACAGCTTCATTCCCGGCTTCAATATTGACGCCGCTCGCCGCGTACGCTCCTTGTGATTTAGTCAATGCCAAGGCCTGATACCCAATATCCTGCCGATGTTGTGCACCTTCAAACTGCACTGCATCGACCGCAGCGTAAGCAGTGTTAAGTGCCGTTTCAAAATCTGCGCCCCAGCCAGTGATGCCTAACACGCGCCCGCCTGCCGTGACGATTGCGTCATCCGCAAACGCAGTGCCAGCATGAAAAACCGTGCTAGTTGCGGTTTCTGCCGCAGCCAAGCCCGAAATTACACGTCCTTTGGCGTAAGCGCCCGGGTAGCCATCAGATGCTAAAACAACACAAGCCGCCGCATCATCCGACCAGTCCACGCTAACGTCGGCTAAGCGACCGGCCGCGCAAGCTGCAAAAATTTCTACTAAGTCTGACTGCAATAGCGGCAAGATGACCTGCGTTTCTGGGTCGCCAAAGCGGCAGTTGAATTCAAGTAAGCTTGGCCCCGTATCGGTCAACATCAGCCCCGCATAAAGAACGCCCACAAATGGCGTTCCTTCAGCGCGTAAGCCATCAATCGTCGGCTGCATAATCGTCGCAACAATAGAGTCAACAAACGCGGCATCGGCAATTGGCGTGGGGGCATAAGTGCCCATCCCGCCCGTATTTGGGCCTGCATCACCGGCTAGCAAGCGCTTATGATCTTGCGCTGGCGGCATGGCTTTGACCGTCATCCCGTCAGAAAATGCCAGCAACGACACTTCCGGCCCCGACATGCGTTCTTCAATGACAACTTCTGCGCCCGCCCCGCCAAAGCGTTGATCAAGCATGATTTCACGTAGCGCTTGTTCGGTTTCTGCTGCCGTAGTTGGCAAGATTACGCCTTTGCCAGCGGCCAAGCCAGATGCTTTGATGACAATTGGATAGTCAACCGTTTGCGTATGCGCCAGCGCTGCAGCGAAGTCAGTAAAGAGCGCATAACGCGCCGTGGGCAACTGATGTCGGGCCATAAACGCTTTCGCAAAGGCCTTGCTCGATTCAATTTGCGCTGCGGCTTGGCTCGGGCCAAACACCGCAATGTCATTTTCAAGCAGCACATCGGCCAACCCTGCAGCGAGCGGCGCTTCTGGACCAACCACAACTAAGTCGATTGCTTCCGTTTTAGCAAACGACACCACTTGCGCAGCGTCAGTCGTGTCTAAAACGACATTTGTGCCAAGCGCTGCTGTACCGGGGTTACCGGGCGCAATATACAGTTGCGTCAGAGATGGAGATTGGGCAAGCTTCCAAGCAATGGCGTGTTCACGGCCACCGCTACCAATGAGGAGAAGTTTCATAAAAAGAGTCTGTAAAAGGCGCGGCGCTCAGACTGCTGAACCAAGATAAGGCACCTCAACGGCACTGATTTGCGCCATGTTGCACCTCATTTTGGCTAAGACTTCGCAAGCGCCGCAACTGCACTATACGCAGTAATTAGCTTTGAGATTTGAATTTTGAGCTGCTAAAGGCCTGCACATCAATTGGATAGTCACGCGTAAAGCAGGCGTTGCAATATGTGGTCTTACTATTGATGGCTTTCATCATGCCGTCTAGCGTAATGTAGTGTAGCGAATCCGCACCGATGTATTGGCGGATTTCGTCCACTTCTAAACGATGGGCAATCAGTTCGTCATACGTGCCCATATCCACACCCATAAAGCATGGCGAGATAATCGGCGGCGAACTCACACGCACGTGAACTTCCTTCGCCCCTGAATCGCGAATCAGTTTGACCAGCGCTTTAGACGTATTGCCGCGCACAATGCTGTCGTCAACCAAAATCACGCGTTCCCCTTCTAAGTTGTAAGGCAACGCATTGAATTTGAGCCGAATGCCTAGCTGGCGCAATTCATCGGTAGGTTGAATAAAGGTGCGCCCCACATAATTATTTTTGGTGAGGCCAGAACTATATACAATGCGGCTTTCTTTGGCGTATCCAATAGCCGCCGGAATCGCAGATGACGGCACGGCAATGACCAAATCAGCTTCAACCGGTGCTTCGCGGGCTAGTTCAGCCCCCATGCGTTCACGCACGCTGTTGATGCTTTGGCCGTCCCATTCACTATCGGCTCGCGAAAAGTACACGTGCTCAAAAGTACAGAACGCCGTCTTCTTCTTCGCCTTCATCCCCGGTGCTTTGTTGACGCCTTCGTAGTTCATGACCACAATCTCACCCGGCAGTACTTCCCGAATTTTGATACAGCCTAGCGTATTCAACGCACACGTTTCAGACGCAACCGCATAGCCCCAGTCTGGAAAATAGCCAATCGAAAGTGGTCTAAATCCCCATGGGTCACGCACCGCATACAAACCCGTACGCGATTGGAAAACAAGCGAAAACGCGCCTTCCCACTTGGGCATGGTGTTCTTGATGCGCTCGGCCCAGGTATTCCCTTTCGCACCGGCAATCATCATCAGCAACACTTCGCTGTCTGAAAATGAGGTCAGCCCCACACCTTTAGCCAGCAATTCATCACGTAGCTTATCGGCATTGGTGATGTTGCCATTGTGCGCCAACGCCAACGGCCCATGTGCAGTTTCAATCACATACGGCTGGATATTGCGCGTGCTCGTACCACCGGTTGTGGAATAGCGCGTATGCCCTAACGCATTGATACCTTTGAGGTTAGATAAACGCTCATTGGCAAACACGTTAGAAATCATGCCTGTGCCTTTCTCATAGTCAATTTGCTTCCCAGTTGAAACAGAAATCCCTGCGGCCTCTTGGCCGCGGTGTTGCAAGCTGAGCAGCCCAAAAAGGCACATTTGCGCCACGTCCTTACCGGGTGCATAAACACCCATCAGGCCGCATTCTTCTTTGGGACTATCTGAGAATGGAGTTGTTTCTCCGAGTGGCAGTGTGGTCATAGTGTTTTGAAAGTCGAGTGAAGGGTAAAAAAGAAAGAGAGCAAGCAATTGATGATCGCTTACTCTCTTAGTCTGTTGTGTCTACTAGTTTAGGTCGGCGTCAGCCTTGTAGAGTTTTTCTTGATTTTCTTTTTGCAGTGCCGCAACGTTAGCGCGGATCTCTGGATTCGTAAGCCCAAAAATCTTGGCTGCTAGCAAAGCTGCATTGCCCGGTTCCAGCACGGTTGCTGGTGCCACGCCAGATGGCATGCGCAGCGATGAATAAATATCAGCGCCGCCAAAGCTGCTGCTGTACGGTGGGCACGCAATCACT
This sequence comes from Anaerolineales bacterium, assembly GCA_020630175.1. Taxonomy (GTDB): domain Bacteria; phylum Chloroflexota; class Anaerolineae; order Anaerolineales; family UBA6668; genus JAHDIM01. The sequence goes on along the minus strand of JAHDBW010000121.1, from coordinate 2,439 downwards.
GGTGATTGGACTGCCCCATCGGTGAAGCCGCTCAGCGCGTTGCTGCGCCCTGCCACGGTGATATACACCACTGGGCGATCACTCGCTTCGTAGCCAGCCAGCATTTCAGCCGCATACATTGGCACCTTATGGGCAGAGCCAATGCGCTGCACGCTTTCGATACCAAGTTTTTCACAGGCTGCAGCAATCTTGCCACAGTGGTCTAGGTCAGACGCTGACCCCATCAAAATAACAACAAGTGGTTTACTCATTT
>JAHDBW010000121.1:0-2086 GCA_020630175.1 Anaerolineales bacterium | reverse complement strand
CTATATAACGCCAGCGGCTTTTAGGTTTTCAATAATCCGTTCTTCGGCAGGATAGGCACCGTGGACAAAGTCTTGTCCGGTTAGCATTTCATACAAGGTGATGTAGCGTTCACTGGCTTGGATCCAGAGTGAGTCATCAACTTGTGGTGGTTCACCATCGCCACGGTAGCCAAATTTAGCAAACTCTAGGCGGACAAATTCTTTATCGAAGTTTTCTGGCTCATCACCATTGGCAATGCGTTCTTGGTAGGTGTCACCTTTCCAGAAGCGTGAAGAATCAGCGGTGTGAACTTCGTCAATCAACATGATGCGGCCATCTGGGGCGCGGCCAAATTCATACTTGGTATCGACCAAAATCAGGCCAGCTTTTGCAGCAACTTCTTGCCCACGTTTGAAAATCGCGAGCGCTGCTTTTTGGACGGTGTCCCAAGTTTCTGCGTCGAGGTAGCCTTGTTCGGTGACTTCGGCACAGGTCAGGCGTTCATCATGTCCAGTTGGGCCGCCTTTGGTGGTTGGCGTGATGATTGGTTCTGGCAAGGCTTGGTTTTTGGTCAAGCCTTCTGGCATGGTGTGACCATAAATCACACGTTCGCCTTGTGAGTAGCGGTACCACAACGCCGTTGAGGTGACGCCAGAAATATACCCACGCACAATCACTTCGACTGGGAATGGTTCTACTTCTTGCGCAATCAGCACGTTAGGATCAGGCAGGCTCAACACGTGATTGTCGATGATGTCTTTGGTTTGTTCAAACCACCAAGCCGCAAGTTGGTTTAGCACTTGGCCTTTGTAAGGCACGCTAGCTAAGATGCGGTCGAAGGCCGACAAACGGTCAGTGGTCACCAGCAAGCGGCGACCACCATCAAGGTCGTACCAGTCACGGACTTTGCCCGTGCTTTTGCCGTCAAGCGGCAAGTTTGTTTCAGTCAGAGCGTTTTTTAGATCTATTTTTGTCATTTTTTGACTCCACGAATTACACGAAGCGGTTTGTAGACAACACTAAACTGTGCCTACTTTGCTTCAAGTTACACTTTTATAGACTTTCAGCGTACCTAACGCCATTTTCAAATAATTTGAGGCCACTTTGGCCTTGTTCACCGCGCGTCCAACGCGGGTGCTGGAATGGCAAAATATGATTTTCTGGGTGTGGCATCAGCCCCAGTACATTGCCAGCTTTGTTACAAATGCCGGCAATGTCACCAATTGAGCCATTTGGATTGATCGGATATTCACCATTGGCCACGGTCCCATCGGCGTGGGTATACGTGAGTGCCACTTGCTGATTAGCTTGCAACGCTGCAAGATCCGCTGGATCAGAGAGCAAGAAGCGCCCTTCGCCATGCGCAATCGGGCAGAAGATGAGGTCATCACCTTGCTTGATCCAAGCGCAGTTATCGGAGGCGGCTTTGAGTGTTACCCAACGACATTCAAAATGTTGGCGTTCATTGAAGGTTAGCGTGGCACGCGTATTGACCTTGAGCGTGGTGTCTGGCAATACGCCAGCCTTGACCAACGCTTGGAAGCCGTTGCAAATACCAATGACTGGTTTGCCACTTTCCACAAAGGCTTGCACTTCATCGGCAAAGTACGTTTGCAAATCAAGCGCAATCAAGCGCCCAGCGCCCAGCGAGTCGCCGTAAGAAAAGCCTCCCGGCACAACCAGCATTTGGTAATCGCCGAGTTTTCTGTCGCCGTTCCGCAATTGATTGAGGTGCACAATTTCTGGCGTAGCCCCCGCGAGGGTCAGCGCTTTAGCCACGTCATGGTCACGGTTCGTTCCGTTCGCGTGAAGAATAAGAGCGTTCGTCATGATAGTCTAACCTTCCCGTTTCCAAGCGCTTACCAAGTCTGCCACCGGCACATCAAACTGCCCCGCAATAGAAAGCGTAGCTTGTGTGGTGACAGTCCCTAGTTTTTGTAGAGGTTGGTCGGCCAGCGCCGCTTCAAAGGCGGCTGCATTTTCTGGTGTTACTTCTAAAAGTAAGCGCCCGTTACTTTCGCTGAATAAGGCCACAGTGTCATTTTCAGCAATGCCAGCGAGGTCAAGCGTCATGCCTAAGCGACCAGCGATACACATTTCAGCAGC
>JAHDBW010000008.1:47169-52838 GCA_020630175.1 Anaerolineales bacterium | reverse complement strand
TCGCTAACCAACTCACCCGTGGTCGGAATTTGGTCTGGGATCAATTGTAGCGACATCGCACTTGCAGCAATTGATCCAGCTGTATTTGAGGCAACAACATCTACAACATTCTCAATGCGATCTGGCGCTTGTGCTCTGTTATTAACGCGTACCGTCACAATAACATTGACTGTCTGGTTTGGCGCTAAGTCACCTAAGTCAACCCGCACGGTCCGGGTTGCTGCTTCATAGAACGCCTCCCCCTGCACAGTCACAACATTGAGAAAATCTAGCCGTGCATCTAATACATCAAATGCCATTGCATTTGTTAACGTCTCACTATTCGGGTTACGAACAGTAATGGTGTAGTTCACTAAATCGCCTACAGCAACAAGCGTACGATCGCCTGACTTTGTAACATCTGGCACAACTAAAGAGGACCCCGCCGACTCAATAATGATGTCCGTAGCCACGGGCGTTGCCGTTGGCGACGGCGTTACGGTTGGCAATGGTGTCGCCGTTGGTGTTGGGGTCGCTGTTGGCGTTGGGCCACTCAGTCGGGCCGATAGTGCTTGCTCAATTGCCGAAAGAACCGCACCTGAAGCCATCCCAGCATCAACGGTGCGCCGATACTCGCCACCTACAAGCGTAATCACTTGCGTTCGGCCCGTTGCCCGGTCTGCGTCACTATCAACGGCGTCATTGGCACCTTCTGCTTGCAGCGTAAAGCCATGTCCGCTGGGTGGAACAAACTGCACAATATACGCGCCCGGCATAAGCTCTACAAATTCATAGCGTCCGTCTGTATTGGTTGTGACAGTATCAATCACTGCCCCCTGCGTATTCAACAGATTTACAGTGACGCCAGACAAGCCCGGTTCATCAAAGTCTTGGAAGCCATCTGCGTCTGTATCAAACCAAACATAATCACCTAAGGACGCGGCCTGATATACGCCAAAGTCCCAACTCAAGTCGTTTTCGTTGGCATTCAATGTTGTTCGGGTTGTACGACCGGTTTCAGGATCAACATCACTATCAATAGCGTCGTCTGAGCCAACGTTTTGAGCGGTTGCCATATAGCCAGCGGGCAATGTTGTGAAATCAAACCCAACATAATACACTTCAGGCGCAAGATTACTAAATCGATAGTCACCAGCGCTTGATGTGACGGTTGAGGCAACAATCTCATCGGAGGCGTTGTATAGATCCACTTTGATACCCGCAACGCCGCTTTCATTTGCGTCTTGCAACCCATTGAAATTGGTGTCATTCCACACTTTATCGCCAAGTTCAGCCAGCGCGATGATGTCTAACGTAGAAACATCATGGTCGTCTTCGTCACCACCGGCTAACCCATCCTGATCGATGGCGTCTTCAACCAATGCGTCCGTTTCGCCCGGCGTGTTTTGATTGGTATTGTCCGGCGTACTATCAGCATCTACCGGCACGCGGTCACCGGCAATTGTGTCATCATCGGCGCTGATAATCTCAGCGTAGTTCCGCAGCACTCCTGTTGCATTATCAGCCAGCGTAAAGGTCAACGCGACCACAACAGAGTCGTCAGGGGCTAAGGTGTCAATTGTGAAGGCGCCCTGCCCGTCATCTGTAATAAGAACTGTGTTTTCAGCACGCGTTGTAACAACAGTCGCCGCATTGATGCTGACGAATGTCAATTCTGGCGGCACGTAGTCAGTTACGGCAATAGCATAGGCCGCAACCTCACCTTGGTTGAAGACTTCAATCACAAAATCAAGCGTTGTGCCCGGCAAAATAGTTTGACCGGCTTTTACTGTTTTCCGCAGCGCTAAATCAAATATTGGGCGTTCTAAACGAACCGTCGCCAGATCATGATCGTCTTCATCGCCGCCATTCTTACCATCTTGATTAGTGGCGTTGTCTACATATGCGCCGTCTTGCTCGCCCGCCGTATTCTGATTTTCAGCATCGGGCGTGCTATCGACATCAACTGGCGGATCATTATCAGGATCAGCGTCATTATCTGCGGCGGTAAGTTCCGCTGCATTTGTGATGCTGCGCTCTTCAACGTCTTCAGAAATTGTGAATGTCACGTTGAAGGTCACTGTGTCTTGCGCGGCTAACGTGTCGATGGCAAACCGTAAATCGCCGGTTGCTTCTGCATCCACAATTGTGATTTCTACCGGTGCATCAGCTGCCGTTGTCGTCACATCAGCAACGTTTGCGCTTACAAATGTTAATCCAGTCGGCACATAATCAATCAGCTCAATCGCAGTGGCGTTTAGTGAGCCTTGATTTTCAACCGTTAGACTAAACGTTACCTCCGCACCCGGCGCCAAGACGTCAGCATTGACCGTATCTTTCTTGAGCGCTAAATCAAAGACTTGCCCAATGACAACAGTTGCGCCATCGTGGTCATCTTCGTCGCCACCAGTCAGCCCGTTCTGATCAATTTCATTATCAACAGCGCTGCCATCTTGCTCACCGGCTGTGTTCTGATTAGAGGCGTCTGCAACGCTATCAATATCTGGCAAAGCGACATTGTCTGGATTTGTGTCATTATCAGCGCTGCTAATTTCAGCCCAGTTGGCAATACTTATGCCTTGGAAATCGGCGGCAATTGAAAATGTCAGCGTAAACGATTTTGTTTCGCCAATCGCCAATTCATCAATTGTCACAACGCCGGTTGCTAAATCAGCACTAATATCGCTGCTTTCACTTTGCAGTGCCGTTAGCGTCAGCGCTTCGGCAACATAGTCGGTTACAGTCACGTTATAAACCGGCGTGCCACCCTGATTGATCACATTGATCGTAAAGGTCACGTCATCGCCCTGTTCATATGGGCCTTCGTCTACCAGAGACTTGGTCAGCGCCAAATCCATGACTGGCACAACGCCAAAGTCAACGGTGAGATCTGCTAACGCGGCATCAATATTGGCACTGTCACCAACCTGAATAGCGCCAGACACAACCGCATCACCGATTGCGCTAGGGTCAATCCCATTGTCGTTATTATCAGTCTGGCTTTGATCATCACCCGTTGCAGATCGGAAGCCAGCCAACACGCCATCAGCCCCCCATTGTGATGCTGGAATAGACACGAGATATGTGCCAATGCCCAGTCCTTCAAAAAGATAATCGCCGTTGGCATCAGTGGTCGTGGTCGCGAGCATATCAGCAGCATCGATGACGCCGTCACCGTTTTGGTCATCGGCCGTTCCGTCTGCGTCGGCATCTTGCCATAGCGCCACGGTCACCCCTTCAACACCGACTTCGGTGTCACTCTTTGTTCCGCTGTCATCGGCATCTAACCAAACCTGATTACCAATGGTATACAGCTTGATATTGACCACTGCATCATCTGTGTCCGTTTGAGGATCTAAGCTTGGCAATGGCGTGCCGTTAGGGTCAGTCGGTGTGCCGGTAACGCCGGCAATATTCGTGGTGTCAACCGAAATCGGCAGCCTGACCGAACAAACCACGCTTTCGCCCGGGGCAATGTTGTCAGCCAACACCGCACACTCTGTGCTTGTTAGCGTCACATCATCAGTAATGTCGTCTGCCGTACCAGCATCATCGGTAATGCTAAGCGCATTTAGATGGGTGTCACCTGTGTTGGTGACTGTGTAGGTATAAAGCACCTCAGCTGGATCGGTGAAATAAGTTTCATCATTGGCTGCATCGGCGGCAGTTTTGATAATTTCAAGCGCCGGACTAGGGATATCGACTCTTGCGTCATCGTCATCAGTCGGATTGTCTAGCAATGGAATATCGGTTCCGTCCGGCAATGTTGGGGTCCCTTCAACCACCGCAATATTGATGGTGTCAGCGGCAATCGCGAAAGTGGCAGTACAAGTGATGCTTGCCGTTGGCGCAAGTGGCCCAGCCAGATCAGCACAGTCCGCGTCGGTCAGCGTTAGATCGTCTGCCGCATCAGTTGGCGTCCCAGCATCATCTGTAATCGAAAGACCGCTTAGATAGGTGTCGCCAGTGTTGGTAACGACGTAGGTGTACTCCACATCGGTTGCGCCGGTCACATACGTATCACCATCGGCGGCGTTTGCAGCCGTTTTGATGAGTTGTACGTTTGGATTAGGAACTTGTACTTCAGCGATATCATCATCAACTGGGTTTTCGATGAGCGGAATGTCGCTACCATCTGGCAGCACGGGGTTACCTGAAGCTTCAGCAACATTGATTGTGTCACCACTAATCGTTATTGTCGCTGTACAAGTTACCGTCTCACTTGGCGCAAGCGGGCCTGCTAAGTCTGCACAATCGGCTGTGGTCAGCAGGACATCGTCCGTAGCATCAGCGGCAGTGCCAGCGTCATCTGTAATTGTCAGGTCCGACAAGTGCGTTGCACCAGTGTTTGTGACGACATAGGTGTATAACACCGCCCCATTGCCAGTATAGAAAACATCGCCATCTGCCGCAGTTCCCGCAGTTTTGACAAGGCTAAGACTTGGCACTGGAATTTCTGCCGTCGCGGGATCATCATCAGTAGGATCAACGCCGTTTGGAATATCGGTGCCATCCGCCAAGGTAGGATTGCCCTGCACGCTGGCGATATTGGTGGTGTTTTCAGCGATGGAGAGCGTCAATGTACAAGACACACTCGCCGCTGGCGCAAGTGGACCGGCTAATGCAGCACAGTCGGCACTGGTTAGCGTCACATCATCACTTGCCTCAAGGCCAGTGCCAGCATCATCCACAATGGTGATGTCGCTGAGGTGTGTGTCGCCGGTGTTTGTCACAACATACGTGTAAAGCACATCGCCCGCACCGGTGTAGAACACCTCGCCATCGGCAGCAGTCCCGGCAGTTTTGATCACTTCAATGGCCGGAACTGGCAGCACAACATCAGCATCGTCTTGAGACGTTGGATCTGCCAATAATGGAATATCGACACCTGCCGAATTCGTTGGATTACCCGTTGCATCAGCAATGTTAGTCGTATCTTCATTAATAACGAACGTCAATTGGCAAGACACGGTTGCGCTAGGCGCTATTGGCCCAGCAAGCGCAGCACACTCGGCACTGGTCAAGGTGACATCATCGGTCAAGTCATCTGGCGTGCCTGCATCATCAGTAATCGTTAGCGCGGTAAGATAAGTTTCGCCTGTATTCGTCACCGCATAGGTATACGGCACATTGCCCGCGCCGCTGTAGAACGTGACACCGTCTGCCGCGTCACCGGCCGTTTTGACAATAGAAACCGCAGGATCAGGAACCACCACGACCGCATCGTCGGTATCGGTTGGCGCAGTAAGTGCAGGAATGTCAGTGCCGTCTGCCAACGTTGGGTTGCCCTGCGTACTGGCGATATTGGTCGTGTCATCGGCAATACTCAAGGTCAGCGTACAGGTAAGGCTAACGCTTGGCGCAAGCGGGCCTGCTAAATCTGTACAATCGGCACTAGTTAGTGTCACATCATCGGCATTGTCTGCAGCAGTGCCAGCGTCATCGGTAACGGTAATGTCACTCAAATAGGTATCACCCGTGTTTGTGACAACATAGGTGTAGAGCACATCCCCCGCCCCAGTTAAGAACGTTTCGTTATCGACCGCATCACCAGCTGTTTTCACAATACTAATAGCTGGGTTAGGCAATTCAACAACCGCATCATCGTTCGCAGTCGGGTTGGTCAGGTTTGGAATATCCGTGCCGTCACTCAGGGTTGGATTGCCCTGCGTAACTGCCACATTGGTTGT
>JAHDBW010000008.1:28717-47069 GCA_020630175.1 Anaerolineales bacterium | reverse complement strand
GGCAGTTCAACAACAGCATCATCGTCATCTGTTGGATTGATGCCATTTGGAATATCTGTCCCGTCAGCTAGCGTTGGGTTGCCTGTTGTAGCGGCAATATTGGTTGTATTCTCTGTAATGTTGAAGGTATGTGTACATGAAACACTCGCATTTGGCGCAACAGGACCAGCCAATGCCGCACAGTCAGCACTGGTCAGCGTGACATCATCTGCATTGTCAGCGGCGGTACCGGCATCATCAGTAATGCTGATTGTGCTGAGGTGCGTATCGCCCGTGTTCGTAACTACGTAGGTATACGTCACATCGCCAGCGCCAGTGTTATATGTGGTTCCGTCAGCCGCATCAGCTGCTGTTTTCACAAGCTGAATGCCAGCACCCGGAATTTCAACCACCGCATCATCAGTCTGGATGGGGTTCGCAAGTAACGGAATATCTGTACCATCGCTTTCAATCGGATTGCCAGTTGCGGTCGCAATATTGGTCGTATTCGTCGCGACGGCTAAGGTCAAGTTACAGGTGACGCTGGCAGTTGGGGCAACTGGCCCCGCTAACCCAGCACATTCGGCACTTGTGAGCGTGACATCATCGCTGTTGTCCGCAACGGTTCCGGCATCATCTGTGATTGTTAGGTCAGCAAGATGCGTATCACCCGTATTTGTAATCACATAGGTGTATTGCACATTGCCAACCCCAGTGAAGTACGTCGCATCATCGGCTGCATCGCCAGCGGTCTTCACAAGGCCAATGCTAGCGGTTGGCACCACAACATCGGCCGCATCATCTGCAGTTGGGTTGGTCAGGTTCGGAATATCCGTGCCGTCACTCAGCGTTGGGTTGCCTGTTGTTTCAGCGATATTGGTCGTGTCTGCCGTAACGGCTAACGTTGTTGTACACGTTACGCTCGCGCTCGGCGCAACTGGCCCTGCTAAACCAGCGCACTCCGCACTGGTCAGTGTCACATCATCGGCATTGTTCCCCGCTGTTCCAGCATCGTCGGTAATGGTCAATCCGCTTAAGTAGGAATCGCCGGTGTTTGTAACCACATAGGTATACAGAACATTGCCCGCACCGGTGTAAAACGTTTCGCCGTCTGCGGCATCACCCGCGCGTTTCACAATTTGAAGCGCAGGCGTTGGCAATTCAACATTGGCAGCATCGCTGTCCGTTGGATTACTCAACAGCGGAATATCGGTCCCACCTGAATCGGTTGGGTTACCTGTTGTTGACGCAATGTTGGTGGTGTCAGCAGTAATGTTGAACGATAACTGACAAGTGACCGTCGCGGTTGGCGCTAGCGGTCCGGCTAGTCCAGCGCATTCCGCACTGGTCAACGTCACATCATCGGAATTGTCAGCAGAAGTGCCGGCATCATCGGTAATACTAAGCGCACTGAGATACGTATCGCCTGTATTTGTCACCACATAGGTATAGGTGACCGCCCCAGCGCCGGTGTAGTACGTAGCACCATCAGCGGCAGTTCCCGCCGTTTTTACAATTTGGAGCGCTGCGCCCGGCAATTGCACGGTGGCCGGGTCATCATCAGTTGGGCTAGATAAATTAGGAATATCAGCCCCATCAGAAAGCGTAGGATTGCCTGTAGCCACTGCAATGTTAGTGGTGTCGGCGTTAATACTAAACGTTGTTGTACAGGTGACACTGGCACTTGGTGCAATTGGCCCTGCTAACCCCGCACAATCTGCACTCGTAAGCGTGACATCATCAGAATTGTCCGCAGCGGTGCCAGCATCATCAGTGATGTTGAGATCACTTAGATAGGTATCGCCAGTGTTGCTAACGACGTAGGTATAAAGCACATCCCCTGCCCCAGTAAAGTAGACGTCTCCATCAGCAGCAGTGCCAGCAGTTTTTACAAGTTGAATTGCAGCACTTGGCACCACCACAATTGCCGGATCATCATCAGTTGGATTACTAAGATTCGGAATGTCTGTGCCATCAGCTAAGGTTGGATTACCCGTTGTTTCGGCAATATTGGTCGTGTCAGCGGTAATCGGCAACGTCAGCGTACAAGTGACCGTTCCACTTGGCGCAAGTGGCCCGGCTAGCCCCGCACATTCAGCATTTGTTAGCGTGACATCATCAGAATTGTCCGCAGCGGTACCGGCATCATCAATAATACTGAGGTCGCTAAGGTAGGTATCCCCAGTGTTTGTCACCACAAAGGTATAAAGCACATTGCCACTACCGGTGGTGTAGGTAGCGCCATCCACGGCAGTTCCAGCACGTTTTTCAATGTTTATCGCCGGGCTAGGCACCTCAACCACAGCGGCATCATTGTCGGTTGGGTTAGACATGCCCGGAATATCAGTCCCGTCAGATTCAGTTGGATTCCCTGAAACAACAGCGATATTAGTCGTGTCAGCTGTAATGTTAAACGCATAGGTACACGTTACACTCGCCGTTGGCGCAAGCGGACCTGCTAACCCAGCACATTCAGCACTCGTAAGCGTGACATCATCTGCGTTGTTACCCGGTGTTCCAGCGTCATCCGTAATGCTGAGATTACTAAGGTAGGCATCACCAGTATTCGTCACACTGTAGGTATACGTGACAGACCCTGGCCCTGTGTAATAGGTAGCGCCGTCAGCCGCTGTGCCCGCCGTTTTCACTAAATCAACACTAGTGTTTGGCAGTGGTGTTGGGGTGGGCGTGTTGGTTGGCGTTGGGGTTGGGGTATTTGTGGGTGTGTTTGTTGGTGTGTTGGTCGGCGTATTTGTCGGCGTGTTTGTTGGTGTGTTTGTAGGCGTTGCCGTCGGCGGTACGGGTGTGTTTGTTGGTGTGTTGGTTGGTGTATTCGTCGGTGTTGCTGTCGGCGGTACAGGTGTATTTGTTGGTGTGTTCGTCGGCGTGTTGGTTGGTGTATTCGTCGGTGTTGCTGTCGGCGGTACGGGTGTATTTGTTGGTGTGTTCGTCGGCGTGTTAGTTGGTGTGTTCGTCGGCGTTGCTGTCGGCGGTACGGGTGTGTTTGTTGGTGTGTTGGTCGGCGTGTTGGTTGGTGTATTCGTCGGGGTGTTTGTGGGCGTGGCCGTTGGCGTTGCAGTTGGAATAATAGCTTCCACAAAGTCATTACCACTATCTGTTTCAGCAGAGTCTACTGTCACAGGAATGCTATTCACAATTCCGTTGTCGGCATGGTCAGCATCGTCACCACCATCCACTTCACTTACGCTGTTGTACCCTACTGGTTGTTGTTGTGTAACCAAATAATCATTTGGTGGAACGTTTGCAAAATTGTAATCACCATTTGCATTTGTGGTTGTTGTAATAGGATTTCCATTGACATCCGTGACAGCTGAGCCATCGCTATTGCGCAACTCTAGCACCACGTTCTGCAATGGACTATCTCCTGACCCATTATTGTCAGTATCAACCAATACACTCCCTACAATATTTCCAACTACGGGCTCATTTGAAGACAAATACTCCCCAAAAGGACCGGAGAAGTAATGGTGATCATCCCCAGATAAACACCCTTCAACTTCCCAGACCCCGCCATTTGTTGGGTTGATAAAGTGGTCACCAATGTCAGGCTCATTGCCCGGCACACCATCCCAAACTGAGGCCAAAACCGTTGCGACATCGGTTGTGTCTACAGTCGTTGTCCCGTCATTCCCATTCCAGCCACTAGCATTTTGAATATCAATATTCAAATACTGAGTCCCATCTGGCGCGGTCACATTCATGGTTGAGACAAAATCTAAGTCAAACCAATAAAAGGAAACCGTTGGTTGGTCCACGGCCAGCGCTGAAGAATAGTAATACGTTACACAATTAGATCCCTGAGGATTAGAGTTAGGCCCAGCGCCAGTTTCAGGTTCAGCCGCAGCAAAGCCAATCGGCGTGCCACTGGTCGCCCCGCCCGGATTTGAATAATCTGCTGGCGGTGTATTGTTGGCATTTGCATCATTGTCATATCCAGTGCGCAGGTTATAACCATTTCGCGTAGCACCGGTTAGGGACGCAGTTACGTCTTGCAAAATATATGTGCCACAAACATTAGCAACGTTTGTTGTGTCAATGGTGTGGTAGCGCACCCATTCATGGGCGCTGGTCCGGCCGGGATATGTTGTGTCCACTAACGTGCCAGTTGAAGTGATTTGTGGGCTTGCAAAAATATCAGCCGTAGACGCCACATCGTGCAGCACAAATCGTGTTTGCTGAGAAGAAGACCCAGCTTCATCTAGGCTATTCGGGGCCGTATTCTCGGTGGAATAGTACGGGCTAAAAATATCAATGTGAAAATCGGTTCCAGCTGGCCAATCACATGGCAGTAACACCTCATAGAAGTGATCACCGCCAACACCTGCCGTACATGTCAGCCAATTCCCATCGCTACAACCAACTGTTGCCGCAGTGGTCTGGAAGAAAAGTGCGCCAACCCCACTGCCACCCGTATATTCCGGCTGCGGCGCAGTGTCAGCAAAAACAGATTGATTTGCAATTCCAACACAAAGTACACACACCAACAGCACCCGGCTTGGCCAACGTACAGCAGTCATCAAACGAACATCAAGCTTTGGGATTGTGAATTTGTGACTAGAAAATCTCATAAAACAGCCTTGTATATGTACCAATAAATAGATGAAGAAATATCAAACCAACAGGAATTGAAACCTACTTTCTTTTTCAAACCCATCCTAATACACTCTCCACACGACAAAATTATCTTTAGCTTAAGATGTAAAAACAAAGTGTTTAGAATAAATTGACACAATCTATAAACCCCAAGAAATACTATTTATACTGCTATGTAAAATCAACTTAAGTTACAAAAGACTCCTCAGTACGCCACGTGCCTTAAATAAAAAAACGGGATACCTCTTTCAAGGTATCCCGTTTCAAGTCACCTAGCGATCAGCCCAAGACCGGTCGCAAATAGGGTCACTCAGGCAAACTAAGCTGCCATATTTTCACGGCGTTTGATAACAACCGTTGCAAGGTTTGCGATCAGCAGTGCAAAGGCAACTGCGTAGGCAGCATAGCCGCCTGGTTCGGTAACCAACTCACCTGTGGTCGGAATTTGATCTGGGATCAATTGCGATGAAGCCACGTTTGAGTTCACGCCTGGCAAGTTCGCTGCCAAGGCTTGAGCGGTGTTGTCAATGCGATCTGGAGCAGATGCAGTGCTGTTTACACGCGCTTGGATTGTGATAACAACCGTTTCGTTTGCGCCCATATCGCCAATGTTGACAGACATCGTGCGGGTTGCGCCATCGAACCCAACGCTACCTTTGGTGCTGCTAGCACTGATATAGTCCAGCTTGCTGCTGAGTACATCTTGTACTTTGACATCTGCCATCGTAGTGCCATTCGGGTTGGTCACGTTGACTGTATAGGTCAAGGTGTCACCCACTGAAGCAATGCTTTGGCTAACCGACTTATTGATGGTCGGTGGTTGCAACCCTTGGTTGACGCCAGCCACTTGTGGTGCCGCAGTTGGAGCCGGTTGACCAGGTTGTGGTGTTGCCGTTGGTGGTACTGCTGTTGGCGTTGCCGTTGGCGGTACTGGCGTTGGCGTATTGGTTGGGTTTGCTGCTGCTTGGCGAGCGGCCACTGCTGCTTCAATTGCCGCGAGTACTTGACCAGAGGCCAAACCAGCATCAATTGTTGGGTCAAACTCACCTGCATCTAGGCTTACTAGGCGGCTACGGCCAGTTGTGCGGTCTGCATCACTGTCTGTTGCTGCATCTAGCCCTTCTTCTTGCATTGTGAAACCGTGTCCAGCTGGTGGCACGAACTCAACAATGTAGTCGCCTGGTTTCAAGTTACGGAACTCGTAATACCCTTTGTTATCCGTGACGGTTGTGCCAAGCACGGTGCCGTTTTCGTCTAACAAGCGTACCGTGACGTTTTCAATCACTGGTTCGTCGCTATCTTGGATGCCGTCTGCATCGGTATCGAACCAAACGTAGTCACCAAGACCGGCTGGTTTATGGATACCGAAGTCCCATGTCATGTCGCTTTCACCCGCTTCTAGCGTGGTACGGATGGTCTTACCAGTGGTAGGATCGCCGTCGCTATCTGCTGCACCGTCAGAGCCTGCGCCCTTCACGGTTGGGGTGTAGCCACTTGGCAATGTGGTTACATCAAATTCGATGTAGTACACGCCTGGTGCTAAGTCTTCAAAGATGTACTTACCGGTTGAGTCGGTTGTGGTCGTCCCAACAAGCTTGTCGTCTTCGTCATACAGTTTGACTGTGACGCCTTCAACACCTGGTTCATCAGTTTGTTGGACACCGTCATAGTTGTTGTCGTACCAGACATAGTCGCCGATTTCAGCCAGTTCTACAACGCTGATGGTTGCAGGATCGTGGTCGTCTTCGTCGCCGCCGTCTTTGCCGTTTTCGCTGACGCTGTCGTCAACCATATCGTCGTTTTCACCGTCACCATTTTGGTTGGTACCATCTGGTGTGCTGTCGATGTCGACCGGTGGTGTGTTATCTGGATCTTCGTCGTCGTCAGCAGCGCTGATTTCAGCGAAGTTAGTCAATGAACCGGTGACGCTATCTGCTAGGGTCATGGTTACTTCTACTGTGACGCTATCGCCAACAGCTAGCGTATTGACACTGAAGCTACCTGCCCCATTGTCTGTGATAACAACTGCTTTGCTATCTTCGGTGCTGGTCACGTCGGCTGCGTTCAAGCTCTTGAATGTCAAGCCGGTTGGTGCATGTTCTGCCACGTCGATGCTGTATGCATCTACTTGGCCTTGGTTGATGACCTGAATTTCGAAGACCACATCGCCACCTGGGGTGATGGTTTGGCCGTCTTTCACGGTCTTGAGCAGTGCCAAGTCAAAGATTGGTTGCTTCAGGCTGATTTCTTCTGGATCGTGATCATCTTCATCGCCGCCGTCTTTGCCATCTTGATTGGTGGCATTGTCTACGTAGATGTCGTCTTGTTCACCATCGGTGTTTTGGTTGTCAGCATCTGGTGTGCTGTCAACATCAGTTGGGGCTTCATTGTCTGGATCGGTGTCATCATCTGCTGCGCTAATTTCAGCCCAGTTGACAATGCTCAACCCGTCAAAGTCTGCATCAATGGTCATGGTCACTTCGATCACGACGCTGTCGCCAGCGGCCAATGTGTCGAGTGAAAGTTCTAGGTTACCGTCGCTGTTGACACCGTTGTCTGTTACAACGATTGCTTCACCGTCAACTGAAGTGGTTACGCTGGCAGCATTGCTGCTATCGTAGGCCAATTCTGCTGGGATGTAGTCCACAACGTCTACGCTGTAGGCATCGAGTGAGCCTTGGTTTTCAACTGTGATGCTGAAGGTTACGTCATCACCTGGGCCAAATGTGCCGGTTGAAACGGTTTCTTTCTTCAGCGCAAGGTCAAAGACCTGACCCACAACCACGCTAGCTGGGTCGTGATCATCTTCGTCACCGCCGTCTTTGCCGTTGCCATCGGTGGCGTCGTCAACGTAGGTGCCGTCTTCTTCACCATCAGTGTTTTGGTTTTCATCGTCAGGCGTGCTGTCGATGTCCACTGGTGGTGTGTTGCTGCTGTCGGTGTCATCATCGGCTGCGCTGATTTCAGCCCAGTTGGTGAGACTTGTGCCTTGGAAGTCACTATCAATGGTGAAGGTGACGTTATAGGTTTTGGTTGCGCCAGCGGCGAGTGTATCAATTGTGCCTAGACCCGTTGCCAAGTCTACGCTGACGTCTGCGCTGTCGCTATTGAAAGCGTTCAGGGTCAGACCGGCTGGTGCATAGTCAGTGACTTCTACGTTGTAGGCGTCGACTGTGCCTTGGTTGATCACGGTGATCGTGAAGGTGACGTCATCGCCAGCTTCGTATGGGCTTTCGTCTACGAGTGATTTGGTCAGTGCCAAGTCAAAGTTGTAGAAGAAACCGAAGTCTACGGTCAAGTTTTCGTTAGCGTCCAGTGTGACATCGTCATTGTCTGGATCTTCGCCGGTTGGTTCACCGTCACCGAGTGATACGGTGGCTGAGAACACGTCTTCGCCGATGTTAGTTGGGTCGATGCCGTTGTCGTTGTTGTCAACGTCGTCATCGCTTGCACCAGTTGATGATGCGTAGCCTGCTAATGGGCCATCGGTGCCGTTGTCGTCCCATTCAATTGCTGGAATGCTAACGATGTAGTCGCCTGCTTCCAAGCCGTCGAACAAGTACATGCCGTCTGCATCGGTGGTATCCATGGCCAACATGTCGTCGTCATCGATAACGCCGTCTGCGTTTAGGTCGTCTGGTTGGCCGTCGCCGTCAGCGTCTTGCCACAGTTCAACCCAGATGTTTTCAAGCATTGGTTCGCCAGCATCTACAACGCCGTTGTTGTTGCTGTCTTCCCAAACTTGGTTCCCAATGCTATAGGTTGGGACAAAGCCGAAGTCTACCGTGAGGTTTTCGTTGGCATCAAGTGTGTTTGGATCATTATCTGGATCTTCGTCAGTTGGTTCACCGTCACCTAGGGTAACTGTGCCTGAGAATACATCTTCACCAACGTTAGCTGGATCGATGCCGTTGTCGTTGTTGTCCGTGTCAGTTTGGTCATCACCAGTTGATGAGAACATGCCTGCCAATGGACCCGGTACGCCGTTGTCGTCCCACTCGATTGCTGGGATTGAGACTACGTAGTCACCAGCGAGTAGGCCGTCGAACAAGTACATGCCGTCTGCATCGGTGGTTGCCATGTCTAGCATGTCAAGATCATCGATGACGCCGTCTGCATTGAGGTCGTCTGGTTGGCCGTCTGCATCAGCATCTTGCCACAATTCAACCCAAATGCCTTCTAGCATTGGTTCGCCAGCGTCGATGACGCCGTTGTTGTTGTCGTCTTGCCAAACTTGGTTCCCAATTGAATATGTTGGGACAAAACCGAAGTCAATGGTCAAGTTTTCGTTTTCATCCGGGGTTACGCTGTCGTTGTCCGGATCTTCATTGGTTGGTTCGCCGTCGCCCAGCACAACTGGACCAGAGAACACGTCTTCGCCGTCATTTGCTGGGTCGATGCCGTTGTCATCATTGTCGCTGTCACCTTGGGTGTCATCGGTTGATGAGTGCATGCCTGCCAATGGGCCAGGTGTGCCGTTGTCGTCCCATTCAATTGCTGGAATTGAGACCACGTAAGTGCCTGCGTCTAGACCGTCAAAGAGGTATAGGCCGTCTGCATCGGTGGTATCCATTGCCAACATGTCGTCGTCATCAATGACGCCATCAGCGTTGATATCATCTGGTTGGCCGTCTGCATCAGCGTCTTGCCATAGTTCTACCCAGATGTTTTCCAACATTGGTTCGCCAGCGTCGATCACGCCGTTGTCATTGTCGTCTTGCCAAACTTGGTTCCCAATGCTGTACATTGGCACGAAACCGAAGTCGACAGTCAGGTTTTCGTTTTCATCCGGGGTTACGCTGTCGTTGTCCGGATCTTCTAAGGTCGGTTCGCCGTCGCCCAGTACAACTGAAGCAGAGAAGACGTCTTCGCCAACGTTGGTTGGGTCAATACCGTTGTCGTTGTTGTCGGTGTCAGTTTGGGTGTCACCGGTTGATGAGCGGTAGCCAGCCAATGGGCCAGGTGTACCGTTGTCATCCCATTCGATTGCTGGGATAGAAACCACGTAAGTGCCTGCGTCTAGACCGTCAAAGAGGTATAGACCGTCTGCATCGGTGGTATCCATTGCCAACATGTCGTCGTCATCAATGACGCCATCGGCATTGATGTCATCTGGTTGGCCGTCTGCATCAGCGTCTTGCCATAGTTCTACCCAAATGTTTTCCAACAATGGTTCGCCAGCGTCAATCACGCCGTTGTCATTGTTGTCTTGCCATACTTGGTTCCCAATGCTGTAAAGATCAGGCGTTGGGGTAGCAGTCGGTGCCGGTGTGTTGGTTGGCTCCGGTGTTGCCGTTGGTTCTACCGTGTTGGTAGGTGTTACACCCGGTTCTGGGGTGTTGGTTGGTTCTGGTGTGTTCGTTGGAACTTCAGGCGTTGCCGTTGGCTCTTCTGTTGGAACAGGTGTTGCCGTTGGGCCAGGTGTTGGGGTTGGTGCACCTTCTAAGTACAGACCCAAGTCCCAGCTGAAGTCTTGTTCAACTTCTTCATCAAATTCTGGTGCGCCCAAGCGTGTAATTGGCACCATGCCAGTTGCTGGGTCAACATCAGAGTCGTCTTCGTGATCGGTTTCATCGTCTGCACCACCGTCACCACCAGCGTCTTGCAAGGTGATTACGTAACCTGCTGGTGGCGTAAAGACTGCATAGTAGTCGCCATCAGGCAAGTCAGTGAAGAGATAGTAACCAGGGTCGCCGTTGAAGTCGTTACCAGTGAAGGTAAAGCCAACGTAGGTGTCGGTTGCTGTGTCGCGAACGCCATCACCGTCATCAAGATAGAGTTCTACCTTTACGCCGTTGACACCGTTACCAGCAGCTTCGTCTTGCAAACCGTTTTGGTTGTCGTCTAGCCAGACATAGTTACCATAGTCGTTTGGCACACTAGGAATAGTCACGATCCCAACCTTTGGTGGCTCTGAAGGCAATAGCTTCACACCAAAGTCTTCACGGGTGCTTGTGTACGCAAATGAGTTCCAAGCGATTAGGTCTTCTGGCGTGCCCACTGGGACGCGCATTGGCCATGACAATTCAACTGATTCGCCCGGTGCAAGCACTAGGTCGCCAAAGTCGAAGCGCATTGAAGCAACTGTGGTTAGATCGTTTGGCAAAGCTGTGTCCCAAGCTGGGTCTTCACAGTCTGTACCAGTGTTTGATGGGCCGTCTACTTCTGGACGGCAAGGGTTTTGTGATTCTGAGTATTCAACAACAACGCCAGCGTCTGAGCTGTCTACTGGACCAACCAAGATTGGGTTCCATTCAGTCAAGCGGTCATCGTTGATAAGCAACACGCCGGTGTCGCCAATGTAAGGCAAGATATCAATCATGACAATATCGGTCATGTTAACTTCGCCAGTGTTTTCTACGATCAAGCGATAGTCTGCCAACCCACCTTGGGTAGAGACTGCCACACAATCGGTGCGGGTGTAACCATCAGCAGTGATTTCACAAGCGCTTGTGTCGCTGGTGTCTGCTTTGTTTGGATCGATAACGCCACTGTCACCTTTGACCCATTTGAATGAGTCTAGTTGCGCAGAGCTACCGGTTGGAACGTCGCGAACTGTTACGTCAGAGTCTTCATGACAAACAGTGTCATCAGTGTCACCGTCGCCGTTTACATCAAAGCCAAGGTCAGCTTCTGTTGTAGAGCCGTCACCATAGCAGCTGTATTCGCTATCTGAGTCTTCAGGTAAGGCGTATACAACATTGTTATAGGTGCCTGCATCCATGTCTGCGTCAGCAATTGCTTCAATAGTGAAGGTAATGCTTTGATCAGGAGCCAGTGTTGCAGCAGAAGCGCCGGTCCAGCTAAAGCGAACTAGCTCTTGTGTGCCAAGCGCGTTAGGCACAACAGTAATGATTGGTTCAGCAGCGCTAATGTCATCATTCTCTACAAACGTGAAAGATCCTGGATTGTAGCTGAAGCCTTCTGGCAACAGGTCGTTTAGGACTGGGTTGACTAGGTCAAGCGGTGCTGTTTCATCATTCTTTATGCGAAGTTGAAAAATCGCTGCGCCGCCTTTATAAACGTCCCCAGATATTGTTTGCTTATTAGGATCAAGCTTTGCCCATGGGTCACGGATTTTGTGCTCATCACACCAGGTAATGTCCAACGCTTCAGTAGTCGAGTCATGGTTAACCATGTCGCCTGTCACTGTCGCACAGTTTTCAATCGTATCGCCTGCAGCAACCGGAGCGCTGTAGACACCGAAGATATCAGGGTGTGACGCATCGTCAAATGGCCATGGCACACTGTCAAAAGACCAGCGCAAGCCAGTTACAACATCACCACCGGTCATGTGCCCAGCAGCAACTAGGTCAGCAATTGTGAAGGTTTGATTTGTGGTTAGATCGCCGTCTGTTGTTACGGTAACCCACGTCGTGCCATTCAATTGCAGTTCAATTTGTTCGCCAACTGGTAATTCGTTGTAGCTACCAGTTTCGAATTTTGTAAAAGTGAATTCCGTTGGGAATACATCTTCAATGACTAGATTGTTGATAGGACGGTCTGAGCTATTGTAAAGATGAAGTGTGTAATAAACTTCTTCATCAAGCACAACTTCGTCGTCATCGCTCCATTCCCAGTCATGGTCACGGGTTGATTGCGCGTGTTTGTTACCACCAAACCAGTCTGTCGGTTCGCGGATGCCGGTATCAATAGAGTCGTTGTCAATTGGACCAACACCTGAGCCGTCTTCAGACCAATCGCCATCGAATTGAACCGTATTTGTAACGGTATCACCAACAGTAACGTCATCAAACTCAAACGTGACAACGATTTCCATCCATTCGTCGGAGGTCAGTTCGGCGAATGTCCAGGTTACGTCAGGCAAGCTTGAGCTATCACAGCTATCTGTACATGAAACAAATGTTGCTTCAGGAGGCAAGGTGTCTGTAATGTTTACATTTGAGACAGTCCCGTCGCCAGCTTGTACGTGGAAGTAATAGGTAAATTCACGGCCATTGTTTGGTGCGCTGGCTTCTTGGCCAGTTTTTACAATTTGCCAAGGGCTTGGCGGCACTGGGGTTGCGGTTGGGCCACCACCACCAGTCACGGTTGTTTGCACTTCGTTACTCGTTTCGGCAGGTTCGCCGTCCCAAGCAAGGGTTGCATCATTGGTAAGGATGTCGCCAGCCGCAGCAGGTGAAACAACCTCAACAATAAGTGAGACCTGGCCAGTAGACCCTGGGGCTAAGCTTGTCCCAGAGAAGGTAACTGTGCCACCAGAGTGGTTGACAGTTGGCAGGTCAGTTGTGCCTGTGCCGCTAACATATTGCGTGCCAGCTGGCAAAACATCCTCAATTTGAGGATTTGCACAAGGATTCACTAAAATCGCTGGACAGCGATAATTAATGAAGTAGGTAATAAAATCACCAACGGCAGCTTCAGTTTTATTCACTGATTTGGTGATGTTATCATCCTGCGCATTGGCAGGATTAGTTGCCACGCTCAACGCTACAAAGAGAGTCGCAATTGCTAATACAATTGCAAACGCCCAAGGTATCGTCTTGCGAGACGGGTTGGAATAAGTTCGGATCATAAAAAGGGTCTCCATAAGGGCTAAATACCAGTACAAATAAGAAATGTGCTTTTCTGTACTACCATAGTACGCCCCCCTGACCTCGGTAATATTGGGAATCACTTGAGAACAATCTGGAATCAAGAAAGGTTGGTTTAGAATTTATTGAGACGATAGTACCGGAAAATTGCTTTAGAAAACCTTTGTGACGGCAGACATACGTTTTAGTTTAGTTTTCGCAAACGCCTTGTCGCGTACAAACAAGCACCCTTTAAAAGGAAACAAATAAGAGAGTGAATACAGCGCTAGGCAGGTAAAAAAAAGGGACACTTCATTACGAAGTGTCCCTTTTCAATCCATCAAAGGCCTGTTTTATGTCTCAGCGCGCCTAGCTTGTGATTTCCTCGCGGCGTTTGATCACAATTGTTGCTAAGTTCGCCATCACAAGCGCCATCACAACTGCGTAAACAGCATAGGCACCCGGCGCGCTAGCATTCTCACCCGTGGTCGGGATCTGATTTGGAATAAGCTGCGTACTCACCACATTTGATGTTACACCTGGCAAGTTCGCTGCTGATGCTTGCGCCGTGTTGTCTATCCGATCTGGGGCTTGGGCAAAGCCATTGATACGAGCGCGAATGGTAATCGTTACCGTGCCACCTGCTGCAATATCACCTAGGCTCGCATTCACAATGCGGGTGCCAGCAGTGTAGCTAACCGTCCCTTGTGAGCTGCTGCCACTAACATAGTCCAACTTGCTACTCAACGCATCTGACGCACGCACGTCTACCATGGTGGTGTTATTTGGATTGGTGATGTTGACCGTATAGACCAACGTATCCCCGGCCCCGCCAATGCTTTGGCTTACGGCTTTGTTGATTGTTGGAGCAGTCAAGCCAACGTTTACCCCTTGCACGTTTTGCACTGGAACAGCCGTCGGCACTGGCGTTGGTGGTACAGCAGTTGGATTTGCGCTCTGCGGTACAGCCGTTGGTGTGGCTGTTGGTGGCACAGCGGTTGGCGTCGGCGTTGGGTTCGCCTGTGCAATCCGGCGGGCAACTTCTTGTTCAATCGCCGCTAACACTGCCCCAGATGCCATGCCAGCATCGATGTCAGTCTTAGACTGACCAGCGCTCAACGTCACAAGCTCCGTGCGGCCGGTTGTCCGGTCGGCATCGCTGTCTACCGCTGCGTCTAGCCCTTCATGATGCATTGTGAAGCCATGCCCTGCTGGTTCAACAAATTCCACAATGTAGTTACCTGGGTTCAGACCAGTGAATTCGTAGAACCCATCAGCATTTGTCGTCGTGGTTTCTACAACGCTGCCTGACGGATCTAGCAAGTTGACGGTTACATTTTCAATGCCATTCTCGTCAGCATCTTGAATGCCGTCACCATCTGTATCAAACCAGACATAGTCACCAATGCTTGCCGGTTGATAGATGCCGAAGTCCCAGTCAGTATCACTTTCACCTGAGTCTAAGGTCGTACGAATAGTGCGCCCGGTACTTGGATCGGCGTCGCTGTCTTTGGCGTCATCCGTGCCACTGTTTTGGCGGGTTGCGCTGTAGTCTGCTGGCAGCGTATCCAGATCAAACTCTACATAGTAAACCCCAGGGACAAGGTCTTCAAACAGATAGCTGCCGTCTGACCCGGTTGTGGTGGTTGCCACGAGCGTGTCATTTTCGTCATACAGTTTGACGGTTACATTGCCAACGCCTTGTTCGTCGCTGTCTTGAACGCCATCATAGTTGTTGTCGTACCAAACGTAGTTGCCAATTTCAGCGAGTTCAACAACGCTAATCGTGCCAGCGTCATGATCGTCTTCATCGCCGCCATTTTTGCCGTCTTCGTCAACGGCATCGTCAACCATGTCGTCATTTTCACCGTCACCGTTTTGGTTGGTGGTGTCTGGCGTGCTGTCAAGATCAGTTGGTGGATCGTTGTCAGGATCTTCATCGTCATCAGCTGCGCTAATTTCGGCATAGTTGGTCAAGTCACCAGTTGCATTGTCAGCGACGGTCATGGTCACTTCTACCGTTACCTGATCACCCACGGCGAGCGTGTCAATGCTGAACGCCCCACTGCCGTTATCTGTAATCACAACTGCGTTATCATCGTCTGACGTTGTCACAGCGGTTGCATTGATACTTTTGAAGGCTAGCCCAGTTGGCGGATGTTCAGTCACATCGATGCTGTAAGCTGCGAGTTGACCTTGGTTGATCACGGTGATCTCAAAGACCACATCGCCACCTTGAACAATAGTTTGACCAGCCTTAGGCGCTTTGATCAACGCCAAGTCGAAGACTGGTTGCTTCATGCTAATTTCTTCGATGTCATGATCATCTTCATCACCGCCATCTTTACCATTTTGGTTGGTGGCGTTGTCTACAATGCTGTCATCTTGTTCACCATCGGTGTTTTGATTGTCACTATCTGGCGTGCTGTCAACGTCAGTTGGTGCAGCGTTGTCAGTGTCGGTATCATCATCTGCTGCCGCAATTTCGGCTGAGTTGACAATGCTTGCGCCGTCGAAGTCAGCATCAATTTTGAAGGTCACTTCAAATACAACGCTGTCTGCAGCGCTAAGCGTATCAAGCGTGAAGGTCAAGTTACCATCAGCGTCCACACCGTTGTCGGTGATTACGACTGCGTTGCTCTCGGTTGTAGTGGTTACCACGCCAACATTGCTGCTGACGTAGGTCAGTTCTGCTGGGATGTAGTCCACAACGTCGATGCGGTAAGCGTCGAGCGAGCCTTGGTTTTCAACCGTGAGGCTAAAGGTCACGTTATCACCGGCTGTAAATGGCCCGGTTGAAACGGTTTCTTTCTTGAGGCCAAGATCAAAGACTTGCCCAACAACCACTGTCGCTGGATCGTGATCGTCTTCATCACCACCATTTTTACCGTCTTGATCGATTGCATCATCAACAAATGTGCCGTCTGCTTCACCAGCAGTGTTTTGGTTGTCTGCATCTGGCGTGCTGTCAACATCTACTGGCGCAGTGTTCGTGGCGTCATCATCGTCATCAGCACTGCTAATTTCAGCCCAGTTGACCAAGCTAGTGCCTTGGAAATCGCTATCGATTGTGAAGGTCAGCTCGTATGATTTTTGCGTATCAGCCGCAAGCGTTTCAATACTGCCAAGCCCGGTTGCCAAGTCCACATCAACACCAGCGCTAGCGCTAGCAAATGCAGTCAGCGTCAATCCATCTGGCGCATAGTCTGTAATTTCAATGTTCGTTGCGTCAACGTTCCCTTGATTGAACACTGTGATTGTGAAATTCACGCTATCACCCGCTTCAAAGGGGCCGGTGCTGGTGAGTTCTTTCATCAACGCGAGATCAAACGTCTCAACTGGTGTTACGGTCAACGTCGCCGGATCATGATCATCCTCATCGCCGCCATTTTTGCCGTCACCATCGGTGGCATCGTCAACGAGGTTGGCGTCTTCACCGTCTGTATTTTGGTTGTCGCCATCTGGCGTGCTGTCCACGTCGGTTGGCGCGGCTGTGCCAGCGTCACCGTCATCATCGGCGCTGCTAATTTCAGCATAGTTGGTCAGATCGCCAGTCGCGTCTGCCGCAATGCGCATGGTGACATCAAGTTCCACGCTGTCGCCAGCCGCCAGTGCATCAATCGCAAAGGTTAGGTCGCCATTGTCCGTGACAACAACTGCGGCTGCGTTAGTTGTGGTGGTCACGGTTGCCGCATTTGAGCTGCTATAGCTCAAGCCTGCTGGCGCGTGATCTGTCACAACAATATCGGTGGCATCAAGACTGCCTTGGTTGTAGACCGTAATCGTAAAGGTGGCATCAGTACCCGGTGCAAATGGCCCCGTGCTGCTAACTGCTTTGACTAGCGCCAGGTCAAACGTGCCCGGTGCGACCACCGTCAGCATCGCTGGATCGTGATCATCTTCATCGCCGCCATTTTTACCGTCACCATCAGTGGCGTTATCAGCCAAGTTGAAGGCTTCACCATCTGTATTTTGGTTCTCGCCATCTGGCGTGCTGTCTACGTCAGTTGGGGCTGGCGTGCCAGCGTCACCGTCATCATCAGCGCTGCTAATTTCAGCGTAGTTGGTCAGGTCGCCAGTCGCATCAGCAGCAATAGTCATGGTCACATCAAAGGCCACGCTATCACCAGCCGCCAAGGCGTCAACCCCAAAGGTCAAAGCGCCGTTATCGCTGACCACAACTGCATTCGCGTCTGTGGTCGTGGTGACTGTAGCCACGTTTGAGCTGCTATAGCTCAAGCCGGTTGGCGCATGATCGGTAACTGCAATATCAGTCGCATCCACGTCACCTTGGTTGTAGACCGTGATCGTAAAGGTCACTGGGTCACCCGGTGCGAATGGGCCGGTGCTACTTAGTTCTTTGATCAGCGCTAGGTCAAACGTGCCCGGAGGCGTAATGCTAAATGTCGCTGGATCGTGATCATCTTCATCACCACCGTTTTTGCCATCACCGTCGGTGGCATCGTCAACAAGGTTGGCGTCTTCACCGTCTGTGTTTTGGTTGTCGCCATCTGGCGTGCTGTCGACGTCGGTTGGGGCTGGCGTGCCAGCGTCACCGTCATCATCAGCGCTGCTAATTTCAGCGTAGTTGGTCAAGTCGCCAGTCGCATCGGCAGCGATATCCAGCGTGACGTCTAGGGTAACGCTGTCACCAGCGGCTAGTGCGTCAATCGCAAAGGTGAGGTCACCGTTGTCTGTAACAACAACTGCGGCTGCATTTGTTGTGGTTGTGACAGTTGCCGCGTTGGAGCTAGCGTAGCTCAAGCCTGCTGGCGCGTGGTCGGTTACAACAACGTCGGTTGCGTCAATGCTGCCTTGGTTGTAGACCGTAATCGTAAAGGTCACTGGGTCACCCGGTGCGAATGGGCCGGTGCTACTTAGTTCTTTGATCAGCGCTAGGTCAAACGTGCCCGGAGGCGTAATGCTAAATGTCGCTGGATCGTGATCATCTTCATCACCACCGTTTTTGCCATCACCGTCGGTGGCATCGTCAACAAGGTTGGCGTCTTCACCGTCTGTGTTTTGGTTGTCGCCATCTGGCGTGCTGTCGACGTCGGTTGGGGCTGGCGTGCCAGCGTCACCGTCATCATCAGCGCTGCTAATTTCAGCGTAGTTGGTCAGGTCGCCAGTCGCATCGCCTGCGATGTCCATGGTGACATCTAGTGCCACACTGTCACCAGCGGCTAGTGCGTCAATCGCAAAGGTGAGGTCACCGTTGTCTGTAA
>JAHDBW010000008.1:1861-28617 GCA_020630175.1 Anaerolineales bacterium | reverse complement strand
GTCGCCAGTGGCGTCGGCACCAATTGTCATGGTCACATCTAGGGCAACGCTGTCGCCAGCCGCGAGTGCGTCAATCGCAAAGGTTAGGTCGCCGTTATCGGTAACCACAACTGCGGCTGCATTTGTTGTGGTTGTGACAGTTGCTGCGTTTGAGCTAGCGTAGCTCAAGCCTGCTGGCGCGTGGTCGGTCACCACAATGTCGGTTGCGTCAACATTGCCTTGGTTATAAACCGTAATGGTAAAGGTAATTGGACCGCCCGCAGAGAATGGCCCCGCCCCGCTAACTTCTTTGATCAACGCCAAGTCAAAGACGGTAACCGTCAAGCTTGCTGGGTCATGATCATCTTCATCGCCGCCGTTGTTGCCGTCACCATCAGTGGCATCGTCAACGAGGTTAGCGTCTTCACCGTCTGTGTTTTGATTTTCGCCGTCGGCAGTGCTGTCGACATCAGTTGGGGCTGGCGTGCCCGCGTCACCGTCATCATCTGCGCTGCTAATTTCAGCGTAGTTGGTCAGGTCGCCAATGGCGTCCGCGCCAATTGTCATGGTTACATCAAGTGCGACGCTATCGCCAGCAGCGAGAGTGTCAATTGCAAAGGTCAGATCACCATTGTCTGTGACGACCACTGCGGCGGCATTGGTTGTTGTTGTGACGGTTGCTGCGTTTGAGCTAGCGTAGCTCAAGCCTGCTGGCGCGTGGTCGGTCACCACAATGTCAGTGGCTGCCACATTGCCTTGATTGAAGACCGTAATGGTGAACGTTGCTGGGTCGCCCGGCACAAATGGTCCGGTGCTGCTCAGCGTTTTTGTCAACGCAAGGTCAAAGATGGTTACCGATAACGTAGCCGGGTCATGATCATCTTCATCACCACCGTTCAGGCCGTCTGCATCAATTTCATCGTCAACCAAGTTGGCGTCTTCACCGTCGGTGTTTTGATTTTCGCTATCTGGCGTGCTGTCTACATCGGTTGGCGCTGCGGTGCCAGCATCCCCGTCATCATCTGCGCTGCTAATTTCAGCGTAGTTGGTCAGGTTGCCAGTGGCATCCGCCGCAAGCGTCATGGTCACATCAATTGCAACGCTATCGCCTTCAGCCAACGCGTCAATCGCAAAGGTTAGGTCACCATTGTCTGTAACGACAACGGCATTAGCGTCAGCGGTTGTGGTGACGGTTGCAGCGTTTGAGCTGGCATAGCTCAACCCTGCTGGGGCGTGATCGGTGATCACAATATCGGTTGCGTCTACATTCCCTTGATTGAAGACGGTAATCGTAAAGGTTGCCGGTCCACCCGGCACAAATGGCCCGGCGTTGGCCAATTCTTTGCGTAATGCCAAGTCAAACACTGGGCGTTCAACGTAACCAAAGTCTTGGGCTACATTGTCTTCAACACCAATCAGTTGACCGGCAGAATTTGTTTCCTGCGGTAATGAATAGGCTGACGTGTGATCTAGACCACCGCTAGCGTCATAGGTTTGTTCCATCCCAACTGGCAGCGTGGTGTCATCCACCACAACTTGATAGTCGCCAGATGGCAAGTTATCAAACGTGTAGTTGCCGTTGGCGTCGGTCACTGCGGTGTATGGAATGGCGTCTGGTGTGCTGTCATCAACAATGCCGCCGGTCACCGGATCCACATAGATCGGATCGCCATCGGCATCTAGCAGCCGGACAGTTACGCCCTCAATGCCATCTTCACCATCTTGCGCTTGGTCTTCGTTAGCGTCGTACCAAACACGGTCGCCAATTGAACCATTGACCATGGTGACACTGACATCATTTGAAATGACAAGTAGAGAAATTTCTGAGACGCGTCCACCAAAGTTATTGGTGTAGACATCGCCTGTAGAGGCTGCGGTTACCTTTCCATTGGTATCAAGGTCTGGCGTGCCGCCAACGTTACCAAGCGGGGTGAGTTCTAATTCAAGGGTATGGCCACCATCATCAGCAAGGACAGATGGTGCAGAGAAGCGGATACCGGTGATTTCTTCAGCGGTAAGTGCCCCACATGTCAATGGAGCCAAAGCTGTACAGGCTGTCCAAGGCGTTGTGCCGGTACCAGCTGCACCACCACCAGGGAATGCATTGCTATTTTCAAGATAGGTAAGATAACAGAGTTCACCAGCCACCGGCACATAAGTAGCGGCTAGATTGCTTGCGTGACATGGATCTTGCTCAATAGTGGTCGGATCGACGTTTGTTGCGTAGACAGTTTCACCATTGTTGGCAGTAATAGAGGTGACTTCAAAAGTCCCGTTATAAGTGGAAGATGGCACGCGCGTACTTGCCAACCCACTGCTGAACTGACCAGTGCCGTCATCGTTGTATGGCAGGATGTCAATGAATTCAGCACCTGAGTAGTCTTCGCCACCAAGGTTCTTATAGGTCAAGTTATAGGTGAAGGCTTCATTGACTTCATAGATTGGATAATCAACTGTCTTGAGCACATCAAGCCCGGTATCCGCAAACATGCTGAGCTGATAACGCGCAGATTGTGGGTCTGCTGCATCATCACCGTTATTGTCAGCGCCGAGATCTGAATTCAACACAGCCGTGTTGACAAACGTCCCAGATGTCAATTCAGGATCGACTAATACGGTGTATCTAATGAGCGGCAGTTGATCGCCGGTTTGTAGGTCGCCAAAGTCCCAATCGAGACGGCGTGGATTTGAGTTTGCGCTGGTTGTAATGGTGATGTCAGTTGCGGTGGCAACAAAATCATCATATGTTAGCCACGTTGTTCCATTGTCTAACGAGAAGCGTTCAGATCCTAAGACATAGTCTGTACCAGCAGGCAGTGGATCATCAATTGTTGCGGTTGTGATGTCAGGTGCCCACCCCCCAAACAGTGTTGGTTCAATAATGAAGTCCATCATATCGCCACCACGCACAACCTTGAGGCCACGTGGTTCAGTATATTTTTCAATCGACATTGCAGACGGGATCAAGATCATGCGGTCAGCAGTTAGCGCCTGATACCCAAAGTCGATGCCAAGTGGATCTACACCACCTGATGTTGTCCCTGCCCATGCATTCCAGTTAGGATCACCTGTTTCTAATGAGTCTCTGCGGTTTACAGAGTAATTCGGCAAGTAATCATTTGGCCCATAAGGCACTGCCCCAATCTTGGCTTTGATAAGAAAGTTGGTTGCAATTGAGAAATTGTTGTGCGTTGGATCAATCGCAATGTTAGCGTCTGTGCGATAGATGGTTTCAACACGAATGCGGGTAACATCTGCCGCCCCGCCCGGAAGCGCGGTTGGGTCAGTGACCCAGTCACTTGGTAATGCAGATGGTGTACCACCTGGCATTTCCAAACCATCCAATACGTACGTCCCGTCACCATTGACATCGTCGTCACAGGTCGCTGCGCGAATTTCAGTTAGGTATTGCGCTTCATCGGTTGTACGCGCAGTTGTAAAAGACGGGGTTGTTGAATAGAGAATGATGACATCATCACTTGTCGTTTCATTATGTGTTAGAGGATTAGCGCCTCCCCAAATAACCTTATTTGGATTATGTGGAATGTTCTGATTGAAACCATAACCAAGGTTTGTTACATTTGGTCCTGCCAACCCAACAAATTCAAAGACAGTTGTATCTAATTTGTCACAAATTTGTGAGCGACCACCATCAGCCTTCCGATAGTCAAAGATATTGAGCATCATTGGAATGGTTTGGCCTTCTGCCATTGATTGGTCAGGTGCTTTCGTGTTGTCACCCCATGGCGTCCCATAGAAGTTTTTGAAATGAGACCATGAACCAGGTGTGGTGTAGACCAGAGGATAGGTTACATATTCTGGCTGTGGTTCACCTGTGCCATTGTAGTTGAGCAAGTTAGTTCCATTTGCATCTTCCGTAGAAACAGGGTTATAACCCACCACTGTTCCAGAGCCGCCATCATAAACACCGACCGAGTTGATGGTGAAGTCAGTACAAATTGGGTCTGGATCTGGACCATCATTACAGTTTTGATGTGATGCGATGTCATAAGGTTGACTGAACCAAATGTTGATTGCCATTTCTACTAGGTAAGTATCGGCATCCGGATCACGTACATCGATGTTTTCAAGTGCGATCTCGATATTTGGGTCATTCAGACCATCACTAGTGCTCACACCGTTACCATCAAATGTTGCTGAAAGCTGATCAATTAGATGATTGATTTGAGAACAATTGACTGCTGCGTTTGGACCGTGATCACCAATCAGTTCACAAGCAGGCTTATCTGGATCCCAATCATAAAGAACCGCACCTGAGGACAAAGGCGTTGCAGTGCCATCAATCACGGTTGTGTCATTATGAATGTTGTCATCTGAATAGTGATCTAACAAATCAATATCAATTTCAAAGTCACCATTTACTTCATCAGGTGCATCAACTAGCATTGATCCATTTTGATATTGGATCTTAATGACGTATTCCATCACAGAGCCATTTGTAGTGCCATCTTCGCCTTTCTTGGCTGGCGCTTTGTAAAGCGGGTTGCCTTCATCATCATAGGCCGTCACTTTAAGCTCTTTGAAAGTGTTAACTGCAAAGTTAGCGGTTACAACAACATCAGTTGGACCGTCGGTCGCAACATTAGAGACACCGTCTGCTTGAGCAGAGGCTGTTGCACTAACACGATCATCATTGAGCGTGACATCGTTGCCATCTGTTGAAATAGCCAATGCCCGAGATGCAGGGTAAAACGTGCGTGCCGTCCCTTCAATGGCTGGGCCCAGGTTACAAACTAGGGTCCGACCATCTGCTGAGATAGAGGAAATCGTTGTTACCTCAGTTGGGTCGATCTTACATGCATTTGGAAGTTCAATCCAAGACTGCTTAGTATCCAATTCAACAGTTGAAATCAATTCATCAACGTCGTTGTCATTGACAGACACTTCAATTTTGTAAGTAATTGAGTCTTGCATACGGACAACGTTATTGTCTTCGTCTGCGTCTAGACCGGCAGTACCCAAATCAGCGCCATCCCAAGTTGCACCGTCAAACGGTTCAGAGCCTGTTTTAGCCACCGTAATTGTTGTATTGACAACCGGTGTAGCTGAGTTCGCGAACACACCGCTTAAAGGGAAACTTGCTAATACGAAGAAAAGCAATACCCCGCGCAGCAAACGCGTGCGCTGCGGCTTTGTAAAGTGCGTTCGCCTTTTAGCTGAACGCACCGTCTTTTGTGTCTGAGTAGTCTGTTTATAATTCATATGTTGTTCTCCGTCACATCTCACCCAATAAAATAAAACCCGATAATACGTAGCCTTAGTGTAGTTACGAAACAGGTTGAGAATATTGAGGAAGTCTTGGGCAGCCGAAATCCCTCCTGCGGTTTTGTTTAGATATGGTTAAGATGGTTAGAATTTTGGCTAAATAGACTAAAAACCATAATTTCAACGGCCGCAATCGGCTAAAAACACTGGCATTCAAAATAACCCCGACTCATAAATACCACCTTAAGACTACTAAGTTTAGAATTTAGATACTCCAATCACACGCTACGTCAGGGCTAATCAGACCCTCAAATCGCATTTAGGGTATGCCACAAACAGTACTCAGTCCGTCTTCTTTCAGAGCGCTAGATGAGCGTTTTACCTCGTTAACTTGAGTTCTAATAAGGAAAGCTGCCTTGAATTGCCTCATTGCTTATGTCCCCCTAAGCGCTGGTTTTGAATACCACACAGGCCGTAAAGGAGATCCCGGCAACGCAAGCCGTGTTATCTAAACGCTCAGCCTAAATGCCATTTCAGTTTGCTTAAACAAAAAACGGCCTCTCATTTTGAGAAGCCGTTTTTAGGTTATGCCACAATTCAAGTGTGGCTCAGGTTACGCAGCGTCTTAGCGCCTATCCCGCAGTTTGGCGTTGCAACACCAACTTACGGTAAATGCCATAGCCAATTGCAAGACCCAACGCTAACCACAGCAGCGGTTGCGACGTTGTTCCATTCTCACCCGTGGTCGGGATTTGGTTTGGAATAATTTGCGTGCTCACCACGTTTGAATTCACGCCAGACAAGTTTGCCGCTAAGGCCTGTGCAGTGTTATCAATTCGGTCTGGTGATTGCGCAAAGCCATTGATGCGGGCGCGAATGGTAATTGTTACCGTGCCACCTGCTGTAATATCACCTAAGCTAGCGGTCAGTGTGCGTGTACCAGCACTGTAGCTGACAGTCCCTTGTGAGCTGCTCGCGCTGACATAGTCCAGCTTGCTGCTCAATACATCAGTCGCCCGGACGTCCACCATCGTGGTGTTGTTTGGGTTCGTGATGTTGATCGTGTACACCAACGTATCGCCTGTGCCACCAATGCTTTGGCTTACAGCCTTATTGATAGTCGGCCCAGTCAGGCCTACGTTTACACCTTGTACGCTCTGTACCGGGACAGCCGTTGGGACTGGCGTTGGCGGTACGGCAGTTGGTTGCGGCGTGGCGGCCGCCGTTGTTGGCTGCGGTGTCGCTGGCACTGGCGTTGGTGTCAGCGTTGGTTGCGCTACAGTTGGCACCGGTGTTGGCGTCAAGGCCAATTGGCGGGCCACAATCTCACTTTCAATAGAAGAGAGCACGTCACCAGAGGCCATCCCAGCATCAATATCTGGATTGAATTGCCCCGCAGTCAAGGTCACAAGTTCGCTACGACCGGTTGTCCGATCTGCATCGCTATCAGCGCCAGCGGCTAGCCCTTCATGATACATTGTGAAGCCGTGCCCCGCAGGCAATTCGAATTCCACAATGTAGCTCCCTGGCGGCAAGTCGCGGAACTCGTAGTACCCGTCGGCGTTAGTTGTCGTGGTCGCAATTACATTGCCATTACTATCCAGCAAGTTGACCGTTACGTTTTCAATCCCGTCTTCTTCAGCGTCTTGCACGCCATCAGCATCGGTATCGAACCAAACATAGTCACCAAGGCCCGCTGGCTGATAGATGCCAAAGTCCCAGGTCATATCGCTTTCATCCGCGTCTAGCGTCGTGCGAATGGTACGCCCAGTGCTTGGGTCGCCGTCGCTGTCGGCTGCGTCATTTGTGCCGCTATTTTGAATAGTCGGGCTGTAATTTGCAGGTAGCGTATCCAAGTCGAACGCGATGTAGTACACACCCGGCACAAGGTCCTCAAAGATGTAGTAGCCGTCGGCATCAGTCGTGGTGGTCGCAACTAAGTTGTCGTCCGCATCGTACAAGTTGACGGTTACATCTTCAACACCCGGCTCATCACTGTCTTGCACGCCATCGTAGTTGTTGTCGTACCAAACATAGTTGCCGATTTCAGCCAGTTCTGGAATAGTAACGGTTTCCGGATCATGGTCGTCTTCATCGCCGCCGTTATTGCCATCTTCTGACACTTCGTTATCGACCATGTCATCCGTTTCACCAGTACCGTTTTGATTGGTGGTATCTGGCGTGCTGTCGACATCTGTTGGCGCAGTGTTATCTGGATCTGTATCATCATCAGCAGCGCTAATTTCAGCGTAGTTGGTTAGGTCGCCAGTCGCCGTAGCATCAATTGACATTGTGATTTCAACCACCACTTGGTCATCCGCTGCCAGCGTATCAATGCTAAACGCCCCGCTGCCAGCGTCTGTAATCACAACCGCGTTGCCATCATCTGTGCTGGTAACATCGGCCGCATTCAAGCTGACAAACGTTAGGCCGGCTGGCGGATGTTCAGTCACAGCAATGCTAAAGGCGTCTGCTTCACCTTGGTTGGTCACTGTGATTTCAAAGACCACATTTCCACCGGGCACAATGGTTTGGTCGGCCTTGAGGGTTTTCATGAGAGCCAAGTCAAAGACTGGTGGCGTCATGGTGATGGTTTCTGGATCGTGGTCGTCTTCGTCGCCGCCATCTTTGCCATCTTGATTAGTAGCGTTATCCACCACGATATCGGCTTGCTCACCGTCTGTATTGCCATTTTCGCTATCTGGCGTGCTGTCTACATCTGTTGGCGGCGTGTTATCAGGATCAGTGTCATCATCTGCTGCGGCAATTTCAGCCCAGTTGATGATGCTTTCGCCTTCAAAGGCTGCATCAATGGTGAAGGTTACCTCAATCACAACGCTATCTGCCTTAGCAAGCGCGTCTATCGTGAGGGCTAAGTGACCGTCTGTATTGACACCGCCATCGGTAACCACAACCGCATTGCTGTTGGTTGTGGCGGTAACACTAGCAGCATTACTGCTGGCGTAAGTGAGTTCAGCTGGAATGTAATCTACAACGTCAATGTTGTAGGCATCTAACGAGCCTTGATTTTCAATCGTGAGGCTGAATGTCACGCGATCACCAGGGGCAAAGGTGCCGGTTGAAACCGTTTCTTTCTTGAGCCCGAGGTCAAATACTTGGCCAACAACAACGCTAGCTGGGTCATGGTCATCTTCGTCGCCATCTGCACTGCCATCTTCGAGCACTTCGTTATCAACAAAGGTGCCGTCTGCTTCGCCAGCGGTATTTTGATTGTCAGCATCTGGCGTGCTGTCTGCATCAGTTGGCGCAGTATTGTCTGGGTCCATGTCGTCATCAGCCGCGCTGATTTCTGCCCAATTCGTCAGGCTTGTGCCTTGGAAGTCTTCATCAATGCTGAAGGTCAGGTCATACGCCTTTTCTGTGCCAGCTGGCAGGCTGTCAATATTCGCAACGCCAGTTGCTAAGTCTACGGTGATGTCCAAGTCCAGCGAGCTATATGACTCTAGCGTCAAGCCAGTTGGGATGTAGTCTGTCACATCAATGTCATAAGCATCAACATTGCCTTGGTTGTAGACGGTGATGGTAAAGGTCACGCTATCGCCTTGTGCGTAAGGGCCTTCATCAACCAGCACTTTCATCAGCGCCAAGTCAAAGATTGGGAAGGTTAGCGTTTCAGGGTCGTGATCGTCTTCATCTCCCCCGTCTGTGCCGTCTTGACCAACTTCGTTGTCCACGACGGTACCCGTTTCTTCACCACTGGTATTTTGGTTGTCGGCGTCTGGTGTGCTGTCAATATCGGTTGGCGGATCGTTATCCGGATCTGTGTCATTGTCTGCCTCGCTAATTTCTGCCCAGTTCGTAATTGGGGATGAGTCGTGGTCTGCATCAATTGTCATTGTGGCAGCAATCGTCACGCTATCGCCAGCGGCCAGGGCGTCTAGATCCCACGTGCCGTCTGCGTTGTCGGCAATTGCAATTGCATTGTTGTTGGCAGTAACGCTAACCGCAGCCGCATTTGAGCCAACGTAAGTCAGGCCAGTTGGAATGTAATCGGTTACAACCACGTTGTAAGCATCGACATTACCTTGATTGGTAACGGTGATGGTAAACACCACATCGCTACCCAATGCCCACGGGCCCGGTGTTGCCGTCAATTTCTTGAGCGCCAAGTCAAAGCCGTCAGACGCTGGCACGAATGAAATCGTAGCCGGGTCATGGTCGTCTTCGTCTCCGCCGTCTGTGCCATCTTCACTCACCACGTTATCGATATAGGTGTCGTCACCTTCACCGGCTGTGTTTTGATGCGTAGCATCGGGTGTGCTGTCTGCATCAGTTGGCGGTGTGTTGTCTGGATCAGTATCATCATCAGCAGCGCTAATTTCTGCCCAGTTGGTAATGTCGGTTCCAGCGTGGGCTGCGTCAATGGTCATCGTGACTTCAAACGTTACCCGATCGCCCCACCCAAGAGTGTCTAGCGTCCAAGTGCCATCTGCGTTATCGGTGATAACAATTGGTGCGCCAGCGTCTGTTGCAGTGACGGTTGCAGCGTTAGAGCTGTCATAAGCAAGGCCAGTTGGAACGTAGTCCGTAATTTCAACGTTGTACGCATCGGTTGTGCCTTGGTTGAACACTTCAATGCTGAAGGTTACGGTACCACCAGCGGTATAAGGCCCCGGTGATGCCACAAGCTTCATTAGCGCTAAGTCAAATGAGGGTGGCGCAACGCTGATGCGTTCTGGGTCATGATCATCTTCATCACCGCCCGCAGTTCCATCTTGGGTAACATCATTATCCACGTAGGTGCCATCAAGCTCACCGTCTGTGTTTTGATTTTCGGCATCGGGCGTGCTATCAACATCCGTTGGAGCAGCGGTGCCTGCGTCGCCGTCATCATCGGCACTGCTAATTTCAGCCCAGTTCACAAGCTCGCCTTCAAACGCAGCATCAATGGACATCGTTACAGCAAAGGTGACGTGATCACCACTCGCAAGTGCGTCAATGTCCCAGGTGCCGTCGGCGTTATCAGTGATAACGACCGGCGCATTGCTGCCCGTCAAGGCAATGTCCGCTGCATTTGAGCTTACATAGCTGAGGCCAGTTGGGACGTAATCTGTGACTGCAATATCAGTGGCGTCTACCGTGCCTTGGTTATAAACCGTGATCGTAAAGGTCACGTCTGCACCAGGGAAGTATGGCGCTGGCGATGCAATCAGTTTCTTGAGCGCAAGGTCAAAGCCGGTGCTCAGTTCAGTAAAGCTGATGGTGGCCGGGTCGTGATCATCTTCGTCACCAGCAGTCTTACCATCTTGGTCAGTTGCGTTATCAACATAGGTGGCATCAGTTTCGCCACTTGTGTTTTGGTGCTCAGCATCTGGCGTGCTGTCAACGTCAGTTGGTGCTGGCGTGCCAGCATCACCATCGTCATCAGCGCTAGAAATTTCAGCCCAGTTTGTGATTTCGCTACCGTCATGTGCGGCGTCAATAGTCATTGTCACGGCAAAGGTGACGGTGTCACCGGCGGCCAGCGCATCAATGTGCCAAGAGCCATCTGCGTTGTCTGTAATAACGATTGGCGCGCCAGCAGTTGCGGTAACCGTCACTGCCGCTGCGTTAGAACCAGCGTAAGCTAGCCCAGTTGGAATGTAGTCTGTCACCACCACATCCGTCGCGTCTACCGTGCCTTGATTGAAGACCGTAATCGTAAAGGTTGCATTGCCACCCGCCGTGAATGGGCCAGCATCCGCTACCAATTTCTTCAGCGCTAGATCAAAGCCCTCAGAAACTGGCTGGAACGATAAGACCGCAGGATCGTGGTCATCTTCATCACCACCGGCTGAACCGTCTTGGCCGGTTTCGTTATCAATGTAAGTGCCATCTGCTTCACCAGTTTGATTCTGATTCGTAGCGTCTGGCGTGCTGTCGACATCGGTTGGCGCTGGCGTGCCAGCATCGCCATCGTCATCAGCGCTAGAAATTTCAGCCCAGTTGACTAAGTCTGCGCCAGTGTGGGCAGCGTCAATCGTCATGGTGACTGCAATCGTCACGCTATCACCAGCGGCGAGGGCATCAATATGCCAAGTGCCATCGGTATTGTCTGTGATTACAACTGGCGCGTTGTTGCTTGTTGCCGTAACCGCAGCCGCATTTGAGCTGGTATAAGCCAAGCCAGTTGGCACATAGTCAGTCACAACCACATCAGTCGCGTCTACCGTGCCTTGGTTATAAACTTCAATCGTGAAGATTGCGGTGCCGCCCGCGGTGAACGGGCCCTCTGAGGCCAGCAGTTTCTTCAAGGCGAGGTCAAACCCGACGCTTGGTTCCATAAAGGAAATCGTCGCTGGATCGTGATCGTCTTCGTCGCCACCGGCAGTGCCGTCCTGATCTACAACGTTATCAATGTAGACCCCGTCGTCTTCACCAGTGGTGTTTTGATGGGTTGCATCGGGCGTGCTGTCGACGTCGACCGGGGCATCTGTGCCGGGATCACCGTCATTATCAGCGCTGCTGATTTCTGCCCAGTTCGTGATGTCTGCGCCAGTATGGGCCGCATCAATCGTCATGGTCACTTCAAACGTTACGCTGTCGTAAAGACCCAGCGCGTCAATATCCCAAGTGCCATTGGCGTTGTCTGTGATGACCACGGGGTCACCATCGGTTGTTGTTGTAATTGCCGCAGCAGTAGAGCTTGCATAAGCCAGTTCTGCGGGGATGTAGTCCGTAACGGTGATGTCTGTAGCGTCCATCGTGCCTTGATTGAACACGGTAATCGCAAAGGTTACATCGCCGCCAGCCACGTATGGGCCGGAAGAAGACACCACTTTTAGCAAGGCTAGGTCAAAGTATGGTGGGCCAACGTTGATCAGCTCTGGATCATGGTCATCTTCGTCACCACCGGCGGTACCGTCCGCGCCAACTTCATTGTCAACGTAAGTGCCGTCTAGCTCGCCGTCTTGATTTTGGTTCGTTGCGTCGGGCGTGCTGTCAATATCGGTTGGCGCTGGGGTACCGGCGTCACCGTCATCATCGGCGCTAGAAATTTCAGCCCAGTTGATCAGGTCGCCTTCAAAGCCACCGTCAATTGTGAAGTCCATTGCAAAGGTCACCGCATCACCAGCAGCCAGCGCATCAATGTGATACGTGCCGTCTGTGTTATCGGTCACAACCACAGGCTGAGCGTTGTTGGCTGTAATCGTGACCGTTGCCACGTTTGCGCCAACATAAGTAAGCCCCGCTGGAATGTAATCTGTAACAACAACGTCAGTGGCATCGACGCTGCCTTGGTTATAGACGGTAATCGTAAAGGTTACGTCTGCACCAGGGAAGTAAGGGCCGCTGCTAGCCGTTAGTTTTTTGAGCGCAAGGTCAAAGCCAGCGCTCGGCTCTATAAAGGAAAGCACGGCTGGATCGTGGTCATCTTCATCACCGCCAGCGGTTCCATCTTGATCCGTAGCGTTGTCGACGTAGGTGCCGTTGGTTTCACCAGCTGTGTTTTGATGTTCGCTGTCTGGCGTGCTGTCGATATCAGTTGGTGCTGGGGTGCCAGCGTCACCGTCATTATCGGCGCTGCTAATTTCAGCCCAGTTCGTAATTTCAGAGCCATCGTGGCCAGCAGCAATGGTCATAGTGACTTCAAACGTAACGCTGTCGCCGATGGCAAGTGCATCGATATCCCACGTGCCATTAGCATTGTCTGTCACAACCACTGCGTTAGTGTCTGCCGTGGTCGTGACAGTCGCTGCGTTTGAGCTTGCATACGCCAGTTCCGCTGGGACGTAATCTGTGACTGTGATATCAGTTGCTGGCATAATGCCTTGATTGATCACGGTGATTGCAAAGGTAGCCGGGCCACCTGCCGCATGCGGACCGGGAGACACAAGCACCTTGTTGAGCGCTAGATCAAAGAAGGGGTCTGGGAAGCTAATTTGCTCTGGGTCGTGGTCATCTTCATCACCACCGTTGTTGCCGTCTTGGCTAACGTCGTCGTCAACAACAACGCCTTCCCCTTCACCGGCAGTATTACCGTTTTCGCCATCTGGCGTACTGTCTACGTCGGTTGGGGCTGCTGTGCCAGCGTCATTGTCATCATCGGCAGCGCTAATTTCAGCCCAGTTGGTGATGTCAGATAAGTCATGATCGGCGTCGACCGTCATGGTGACTTCAAAGGTCACGCGGTCACCCGCTTTGAGTAAGTCGAGATCCCAAGTGCCATCAGTATTGTCGGTAATGACAATTGCGTTGTTGTAGGCCGTGGTGGTCACCGCTGCTGCGTTTGAACTCGCATACGTCAGCCCGGCTGGAATGTAATCGGTGACGGTCAACGGCAGCGCGTCAACCATGCCTTGATTGATTACAGTGATTGCGAAGGTGACATCGCCTGTGGCATAGAACGGTCCGTCTGAAACCGTTTCTTTCAGAAGCGCGAGGTCAAAAATAGGGTCACCAACGTAAACGCCAGCATCCCAACTCATGTCTGCTTCTGGCTCAGTCCCGCCAATATAGGTAATGGGTGTGATGCCGTTGCCGATGTTAGCGTCTGAGTCGTCTTCGGCATCTGTTTCGTCATCTGCGCCGTTGTCGCCGCTTGCATCTTGTTCGGTTAGGATATACCCAGTTGGCGGCGTGAAGACGGCAAAGTAATCACCCTCTTCTAGGTCAGTGAAAATGTAATAACCAGGGTCGCCGTTGTAGTCATCACCCGTGTAGGTAAAGCTAACTAAGGTGTCTGTGTTCGGATCTTGAATGCCGTCGCCATTATCCAAGTAAAGCTCAACCAAGACGCCGTTGATGCCATCTGTGGCTGGTTCATCTTGAATGCCGTTCTCATTTACATCGTGCCAAACATAGTTACCGTAACTGTGTGGGTCGCTTGGTTCAGTAATGATCCCGACCTTGGGTGGCTCTGAAGCCAATAGGTCAATGCCAATATCATCACGGGTTGATTTTTGCGCAAATGAGTTCCACGCGATTTCGTCAGCTGGCGTGCCAACTGGGACGCGCATCGGCCAAGTCAATTCAATGCTGGCGCCCGGTGCGAGCACAAAATCGCCATAGTCAAAGCGCATCGCGCCAACCGTGGTGATATCTGCGGGGGCAGTGGTGCTCCAAGTTGGATCTTCACAGTTCACGCCTTGGTCATTTGGACCGCCAATTTCTGGGCGGCAGGGGTTGTAAGACGGTGAGTAGTCAATTACAACGCTAGGTTCTGATGAGGTAACGCTGCCGGCCATAACTGGCACCCATTCGGTCAAACGGGCGTCATCATAGAGCAAGACACCCGTATCATTCAGGTGCGGCAACACGTCTACAAGGACAATATTCGTCAAGTCTACGCTGCCATCATTGGTCAGGATGAGCTTGTAATTTGCCAAGCCCCCTTCTGTTGAAACCGCGACACACGGGGTGCGCGTATAGCCATCGCCATCAATTTCACAGGCGGTGGTATCAGCCGGATCGGCGGCATCTAAGTCGCGGACGCCATTGTCACCCAAGACCCATTTCTCTGAAGAGAGTTGTGCCGTTGCACCTGATGGGAAGTCATTGACTTGTTGAGTGGAATTCTCGTTACAGAGCACATCGTCTGTATCCCCATCACCGTTGAGGTCAACCCCTAAGTCTGCTTCCGCAACGCCGGTGGTGTAACACACGTATTGGCTACTTGGGTCTTCTGGAATTTGATACGTTTCATTAGTGAACGTGCCGGGGTCCATGTCATAGTCGGCGCGGGCTTGGAATTCAAACACAATTGTTTCGCCAGGTTGGAGCGTTGCGGCAGATGCACCCGTCCAACTCCAACGCACAAGGTCTTGAGTGCCTAGCGCGTCTTCAATGACCGTTTCAATTGGGGCTGGCGCACCCGTTGCGTTATCGGTAAACGTGAAGCTACCGGCCTCAAAGGTAAACCCTTCTGGCAGCATATCGGCCACAATTGGATTGACAAGGTCTAGTTCAGCGGTCGTAAAGTTCTCAACTTTTATGCTGAACGTTGACAAGCCACCCTTAAAGATGTTGCCGCTAACCGTCGTTTTTGAAGGATTGAGTTTGGCCCATGAGTCTTTGATCTCATGCGTGGCACAAGAAGAAAGGTCTAACGTGGTGGTGGTGTCATCAATTTCGATCACGTCGCCAGTAATCGCCATACAGTTTTCTAGCGTGTCACCAACGGCAACATCGTCACCGCTGTACGTGCCATAAAAGCGGGGGTGATCGTTATCATCAAACGGCCAAGGCACGCTATCAAAAGAAATCCGGACGCCGGTTACTACATCTGTGCCGGTCATTACGCCAGCAGTGACTAAATCTGCAACGGTAAACGTCTGATTAGTCGTATGGTCATTGTCATGCGTGACACTAACCCATGTGCTGTCATTCAGCTCTACTTCGTATGCTTCACCCACTGGGGCATGGTAGTAAGAGCCCGTATGGAATTGGGTAAAGTTGAATTCTGGAGGAAAATTATCTTCTAAGGCAAGATCCGTTACTTCACGGTCAGAGCTATTCCAAACGTGAATTTGCCAAAAGACCTCTTCATCAATCAGCACTTCGTCATCATCGTCATAGTTCCAGTCTTGATCACGAACAGATTTTGCATACTTTGTTGCAT
Organism: Anaerolineales bacterium; assembly: GCA_020630175.1. Lineage (GTDB taxonomy): Bacteria > Chloroflexota > Anaerolineae > Anaerolineales > UBA6668 > JAHDIM01. Next base: position 12,851 of record JAHDBW010000008.1, on the reverse strand, counting down.
CAAAATCGTCATAGGGTTCACGAATGGTGATGTCAGCAGTGTCGTCGCCAATAGGGCCAACGCCCTCAGCATCATCAGACCAGTCGCCCTCTAAGGCAACCGTGTTTGTTTTTGATTCACCGGCTTCATTGCCAGCGGTCGCATGGTCATAACTCACAACAATCGTGAGCGATTTGCTTTCAGTGAGCGGGTCAAACGTCCAGACAATGTTAGGCGCACCAGAGGAATCACAGCTTTCTGTACAGGACACAAAAACTGCACCCGGCGGGAGCGTATCTGTAATTGTTGCACTATCAACAGTCCCGGTACCCGCGGTGACATTGATCGTGTAACTGAAGTCGCGTTCATTATTTGGCGCAGTGCTATCTTGAGCGCTCTTTGAGATTGTCCAAGGTATCGGCGCTGGCGTTGGTGTAGGGGTTGGTGCATCACCGCCAACCAAAACATCAACCGGATTGCTATCCTCTGGATCGTGACCCACCCACTCGATGGTGGCTGTGTTCGTCAATGTGCTCGCTGGAACAGCATCTGAGGTCACTTGCACCGTAATCGCAACCTGCCCGGCATCCCCCGGAGAAAGCGACGCCGCGTTGAACGTTACAGTACCGGGCGTGCCACCGTCGTGACCAACTAAGGCCATGTCGCCAGTGCCTGTTGCCGTGACATACTGCGTTCCTGCTGGTAAAGGGTCGGTTAGATTAACGTCTGTACACGGATCTGTAAGCAGCGCCGGGCAAGTGTAATCAATGTAGTAAATGATAAATTCGCCGACTTCAGCCACCGTTTTATCGGCAGCTTTTGCGACGCTGGGCTCCATTGCCCCAACAGAGGTTGCTGGTGCGCTTAATGTTATGAAAAGCGCCGCAATCGCAAGCACGATCGCAAACGCCCATGTAAACATCCTATGCGCAGAGAGTGAATTATTGACTGTCATATTTAGTAATCCTCAAAACTTATATACCCATACTGTTCAAAATTTGTTTTTCTTGTATATCTATATTATTTGAGTAGTACTATAGAAACATTGAGATAGCATTGTTAGAGAATGGTTATGCGGTACATTTCGTTTAGATATTGTTAATAAGGTTATAGAATGGGTAAAAATCAGCCAATATAGAGGAAATACAGGCAGAAGCAACAATCAAAAAAGAAGACAGGTCGATAAAACTGTACTCAACCACAGAAAACGCCCGTTAACCTATCATGTAAACAAAAAGGTTTACAAAGGTAGAAAAGTAGAATTGCAGGTCAGTTTATAACCAACAAGCAACCCATTCAAAACCAGTCTTCTATCGACTTAGATTCCCCCTGCGCATACCATTGATTTGTATTAGTTATAAATATCAAGCGGTACAAGAGGATCTATGCGCAACGTCAGTTCTAAGTTTTTAACCAGTTCATTAACGGCATTTTTATTATTTTTTCAAGCCATGTCGGGTAACGTGGCTTTTGCAGATAACAGCCATGCACCGGCCTTACAAACAGGCACCACCGGTACAGTGGCCACCTATTACTTCCCGTGGAGTGAAGACAATATTTTGACTTCATTGGGGAACCTCTATAACAACGGCTGTGGCAATGCACCCGTACCAATCAATCCGATTGCAAGCTACAACTCGATCACAATGGTTTTTGACGACACCGTCATCTACTACGACCATTACGAAGACGGTTACGAGCCAGACATTACAAACATCACGCAGGCTTCAACTGAAATTTGGGGTGATGGCAATCCCGGCAACGGTGCGCCTCCGGGCTACCCTGGGGACGTGCTAAATTCTGGGGATGTAATTGTGATGAGCAACGACGTAGACACCACGCAATTGGGTAACGGCACGCTCTTCAACGGTCGCGACAAGTTCGCAACTACAAAGTATGTCGCCGCAACCCGCGCCTCTTGGGCCACCGGGTCTGAAACGCTGCTGGCTGGCGCTTGGGAACTGTACCCAACATTCCGCTGGGGCACGCGCTATATCATTCCAGTTGGTGCTGACTTAGCAACCAATGTTGACTACGACACCTTCTCTTACACTGGCGCTTCAGTGATGGCCACCGCAAACAATACAACGGTTACGCTAAACGGCGCACCAGTGGCGACATTAAATGAAGGGGAAACCTATTTCATAGACGGAACGCTGAACGTTGGCGATGTAATTGAAGCTAACAACGACATTCAAGTGCACTTACTCACTGGCGATATTTGTGACAATTACGAAGCGCGCTGGTTTACACTTTTCCCGAAAGAAGACTGGGCCGCGTCTTACTACTCTCCAACGAGCAGTAAAGCAGACGATGCAACCGTGGTCTACCTCTACAATGATGGCCCTGGGGCAATCACAGTAGATTGGGAAACCGGGGCTGGCCCACAAGCTGGTGTCAACGTTGGCGCTGGACAAGTTGTGCCCGTCACCATTCCAGACGGCCAAGCCGCCCACTTCTTTACAACGAATGGTGCGATGTTCTACGGTGTTGCCGCAATTGACGCTGGCGGCACTGATGTCAACGGCAATGACACGCACGACTGGGGCTACTCGCTCTCTCCTGAGACCGCCCTCTCTACCTTTATAACCACCGGTTGGGCACCGGGCGACGATCCACGCTATACCGGCAACAGTCCGCAAAATAGTGCGCCGATTTGGCTCACCGCGGCATACCCCATGGGCAGCACCAGCACCGGCACAGTTGATATTTGTATTGACTATCTGGGTGATGGTGGTGGTCAAACCGATGGCAACACTGGCTTCCAATATGATGTCAAACGCACGGTCAATCCTTTGGAACGCGTGGTCATTTATACCGACCTCAACAATGATGGCGTGCCAGATCAGGCCGATCAAACCGGCACAAAGATCTTTGTCTGTGACGGCAGCGATGCGTTGCTAGCTGGTGCTTACGGGCAAGATCCAAACACTGCCACTGGCGGTAGCCCAGCAATTGATGTCGGGACAACCATTCCGGGCGTGCCACGCTTCTCAATTAGTAAACGTGTGCGCTTAGTCAATGACGTAAACGGCAACGGTGTTTTTGACGTTGGCGATCGCATTGCGTATGACATTGTGGTAACCAGCACCGGCACCAGCCCAGAACCACCTGGCGTTCTCAACGTAACCGACAACCTGCCCGGCGAAATTCAATACGTCAACGGCAGCACCAATCTCAATAACGCGGTCAACATTCCAGACAACGGCGGCACGCCCTTCCCATTAGATGAAGGCGGCTACACCTATCCAAATCAGTTGAATCCAAACGATTCATTTACGGTCACCTACGAAGCCGACATTACCGCTATTCCAGCCGACATGACTATTGTCAACGAAGCTTGTGGTGAAGACGTCTTCGACGAAATTTGTACTGATACGGCATTTCCGATCTACACACCAAGTATTGATATCGAAAAAGCAACCAATGGTGAAGACGCCGACGCCCCAACCGGCCCGCAAGTCTTAGTTGGTGAAGCTATCACTTGGACCTACGTTGTTACAAACACCGGTGATGCCCCGCTAGAAAACATCATCGTCACGGATGACGTCATCGGTCAAATTTGTACAATCGATGAAATGCTACCGGATGAAACTGAAACCTGTACCTCAACGGGCGTCGCTGAGCCGGGGCAATACGCCAACATCGGCACGGTTACATCAGAAAGCCCGCTAACCAATGAAAACGCAACCAATAACACCGCGCTGACAGATAACGACCCTAGTCACTACTTTGGCTTGGGCACGCCAGCGATTGATATTGAAAAAGCAACCAATGGTGAAGACGCCGACACGCCAACCGGCCCATTACTAGGCGCTGGTGATGGTGTCACTTGGACCTACGTCATCAAAAACACCGGTGATGTACCGCTAACCAACGCCATCGTGACAGACAACGTGCTTGGCGCAGTCTGTACCATTGCAGACTTACCAATTGGCGGCGAAGAAACCTGTACCCTGACCGGCAACGCCACCGTTGGCCAATACGTCAACACGGGTAGCGTTGTTGCCACCAGCCCGCTCACTAACGAAACCGTCAACGATAGCGATGACAGCCACTACTTTGGTGAAGCTAGCCCAGCAATTGATATTGAAAAGTCAACCAATGGCGAAGATGCTGATGCCGCCCCTGGGCCAGCAGTTGCCGTGGATGGCGCAGTCACATGGCAATATGTTGTCACTAATACCGGCGATGTCGCGCTAGCAAACGTTACCGTTACAGACGATAAGCTTGGTGAAATTTGTGTCATCCCAACCTTAGGCGTTGGCGCAACCCAAACCTGTGAAGCCACAGGCACCGCTGACCTTGGCCAGTATCAAAACCTTGGTAGCGTTGTCGGAGCACCTGTTGATGCAAACGGCCAACCTATCCTCAATCCGGATGGCACGCAATTAGGCACGGTCAGCGATGAAGACCTCAGCCACTACATTGGCACGGCCAACCCAAGCATTGATATTGAAAAAGCCACCAACGGTGAAGACGCTGACGATCCAACTGGCCCTGCCATCAACGTTGGTGAAGCGGTCAGCTGGACTTATGTCGTTACCAATACAGGCAATGTCGCCCTAATCAACGTTGATGTGACAGATGACGTCATCGGCGCGATTTGTACCATTGCAACCTTGCCAATCGGCGCAACTGAAACCTGTACCGCCGCCAGCACTGCCGATTTAGGCCAATACACCAACCTCGGTAGCGTAGACGGCACGCCAGCCAACGCCGCTGGTGAAGCCCTTGTCGATCAAGCCACTGGCGCTCCACTCGCAGACGTCACCGACGCAGACCGGAGCCACTATATCGGCACGGCCAACCCAAGCATTGCGATTGAAAAAGCAACCAACGGTGAAGACGCTGATGCGCCAACTGGCCCAGCGGTCAACGTTGGCGAACCAGTCGCGTGGCAATATGTTGTCACCAACACCGGCGATGTTGATCTGATCAATGTCACCGTCACTGATGATGTGCTCGGCGCAATTTGTACTATCGACTTGCTTGCAGAAGGCGCAAACGCGACCTGTGATGCCGGTCCAGCCCCAGCCGACTTAGGGCAATACGCCAACATCGGCACCGCTAACGGAACCCCTGCTGACGAAAACGGCCAACCGATTGTCGATCAAGTGACTGGCGAACAACTGCCAAACGTCACCGCCAACGATCCAAGCCACTACATTGGTACGGCCAACCCAAGCGTTGATATTGAAAAAGCCACCAACGGTGAAGACGCCGACGCTGTTGAAGACAGCCCTGCTGTCAACGTTGGTGAACCGGTCACATGGACTTACGTGGTCACCAACACCGGCGACGTCAACCTGATCAACTTAGTCGTCAACGATAGCGACCTTGGTCTAATCTGTAACATTGCAACCCTAGCAGAAGGCGCGACTGAAACTTGTACGTTTGGTCCAGTGCCAGCTGACTACGGACAATACGCCAACAACAGTACTGTTGTTGGGACACCAGCTGATGAAGCATTCGTAGCATTGGTTGACCAAGCAACGGGTGAAGCGCTTGGCAACGTCTCTGACGAAGATCCAAGCCACTACATTGGCACCGCCAATCCAAGCATTCTTATTGAAAAAGCCACCAACGGTGAAGATGCTGATGCGCCAACCGGCCCCGCCATCAACGTGGGTGAAGCGGTTGCTTGGCAATATGTGGTCACCAACACGGGTGATGTTGATCTCATCAACGTTGAAGTAACCGACGACGTACTGGGCGCAATTTGTACCATCCCATTACTTGCAGAAGGCGCAAATGCCACCTGTGACGCTGGCCCACTCCCTGCCGACTACGGTCAATATGCCAACATCGGCACCGCAGTCGGGACACCAGCTGACGAAGCTGGCAATCCGATTGTGGATCAAGTGACTGAAGAACCGCTTGGCAACGTCTCTGACGAAGATCCAAGCCACTACATCGGTACGGCTAATCCAAGCCTAACCATTGAAAAAGCAACCAACGGCGAAGACGCCGACGAAGCCACTGGCCCTGGTGTCAACGTTGGTGAAGCTGTTGCTTGGCAATATGTTGTCACGAATACTGGTGATGTTGATCTGATCAACGTTGAAGTCACCGACAACGTGCTCGGCGCAATTTGTACTATTCCATTGCTTGCCGAAGGCGCAAACGCCACCTGTGACGCTGGTCCAGTGCCAGCCGATTATGGGCAATATCAAAACATCGGGACCGCTGTCGGGACACCGGCTGATGAAGAAGGCAATCCAATTGTCGACCAAGCCACTGGTGAACCACTCGGTACCGTCACCGATAGTGACCCCAGTCACTATATTGGGACTGCTAACCCAAGCGTAACGATTGAAAAATCAACCAACGGCGAAGACGCCGACGAAGCACCGGGTCCAGCTATCAACGTGGGCGAACCTGTTGCGTGGGAATACGTCATTACCAATACTGGTGATGTAGATCTCATCAACGTTGCCGTCACTGACGATATTGTTGGCGCGGTATGTAACATTCCATTGCTAGTTGAAGGCGCAGTTGCAACCTGTAACGTAGACGCCGTTCCAGCTGACTTTGGCCAATACGTAAATATTGGCTCAGTTGTTGGGACACCGGCAGACGAAGAAGGCAATCCGATTGTGGATCAAGCCACCGATGAACCGCTTGGCAACGTCACCGACAGTGACCCAAGCCATTACATCGGCACGGCTAACCCAAGCATTGACATTGAAAAGGCCACCAACGGTGAAGATGCCGATGAAGCGACTGGCCCTGAAGTCAACGTGGGTGAGTTTGTTACTTGGACATACACCATTACCAACACTGGCGATGTCGATTTAGTTGACGTTGTGGTCAGTGATGACAAGTTCGGTCAAGTGTGTACCTTCGCCCTGCTCCCTGAAGGCGGCAGCGACACCTGTGAATTTGGCCCGCTAACAGCAGACTACGGTCAATACGAAAATCTTGGCTCTGTGGTCGGTACGCCAGCAGATGAAGAAGGCGTTCCACTAGTCGATCAAGCAACTGACGAACCGCTTGGCAACGTTACCGACGATGATCCAAGCCACTACATCGGTACGGCCAACCCTAGCCTGACCATTGAAAAAGCCACCAACGGCGAAGATGCGGATGCGGTTGAAGACAGCCCAGCCGTCAACGTTGGCGAAGACGTGACTTGGACCTATGTGGTCACCAATACCGGTGATGTTGATCTGATCAATGTTGCCGTGACAGACAACGTCATTGGCGATGTGTGTGTGATCCCACTGATTGCGGAAGGCGCAACGGCCACCTGTGAAGCTGGCCCAACCCCAGCGGATTACGGCCAATATGCCAACATCGGGACTGCCGTTGGCACGCCTGCTGATGAAGAAGGCAACCCAATCGTTGATCAAGTTTCTGGCGAGCCACTTGGCACCGTCTCTGACGACGATCCAAGCCACTACATTGGCACCGCTAACCCAAGCCTGACGATTGAAAAAGCCACCAACGGTGAAGATGCTGATGAAGCCACCGGCCCTGGCGTCAACGTTGGGGAAGATGTCACTTGGACTTATGTTGTAACGAACACGGGTGATGTTGATCTGATCAACGTTGCCGTCACAGACAATGTGCTTGGCGATATCTGTGTAATTCCATTGATTGCCGAAGGCGCAAACGCGACCTGTGAAGCCGGGCCAAGCCCAGCGGACTACGGCCAATACGCCAATATCGGCACCGCTGTTGGCACGCCAGCCGATGAAGAAGGCAATCCGATTGTGGATCAAGTGACCGAAGAACCACTCGGTACGGTCACAGATAGCGACCCAAGCCACTACATCGGTACGGCTAATCCAAGCCTAACCATTGAAAAAGCCACCAACGGCGAAGACGCCGATGAAGCCACTGGCCCTGGTGTCAACGTTGGTGAAGATGTGACTTGGACTTACGTTGTAACGAACACGGGTGATGTTGATCTGATCAACGTCAACGTAACTGACAACGTCCTAGGCGACATCTGTGTGATCCCATTGATCGCAGAAGGCGCAAATGCCACCTGTGAAGCGGGTCCATTGCCTGCTGATTATGGCCAATACGCCAACATCGGTACCGCAGTCGGCACGCCAGCTGATGAAGAAGGCAATCCAATTGTGGATCAAGTCACCGGCGAGCCACTCGGCACCGTGACTAACGAAGATCCAAGCCACTATATCGGGACAGCAAACCCGAGCGTAACGATTGAAAAATCAACCAACGGTGAAGACGCGGACGTCGCACCGGGGCCAGCCATCAACGTAGGCGAACCTGTTGCTTGGGAATACGTCATTACCAACACGGGTGATGTAGACCTCATCAACGTTGCCGTGACAGACGATGTTGTTGGCGCAGTGTGTAACATTCCATTGCTAGTTGAAGGCGCAGTTGCAACCTGTAACGTAGACGCCGTTCCAGCTGACTTTGGCCAATATGTAAACATTGGCTCTGTGGTTGGTACACCTGCCGATGAAGAAGGCAACCCAATCGTTGATCAAGTCACTGAAGAGCCATTGGGTAACGTGACAGCGGAAGATCCAAGCCACTATATTGGTACGGCTAATCCGGGCGTAGCGATTGAAAAATCAACCAACGGTGAAGATGCTGATGAAGGCACTGGCCCAGAAATCAACGTGGGCGAGTTTGTCACCTGGACCTACACCATCACCAACACTGGCGATGTCGATTTAGTTGACGTTGTAGTGAGTGATGACAAGCTAGGTCAAGTGTGTGCCTTCGCCCTACTGCCTGAAGGTGCAACTGATACCTGTGAATTTGGCCCAATGTCTGCCGACTACGGTCAGTATGAAAACCTTGGCTCTGTTGTGGGGACGCCAGCTGATGAAGAAGGCAACCCGCTGGTAGATCAAGCCACCGACGTACCGCTTGGCAACGTCACCGCTGACGATCCAAGCCACTACATTGGCACGGCTAACCCAAGCTTGACGATTGAAAAATCAACCAACGGTGAAGACGCTGATGCTATCGAAGATAGCCCAGCGATCAACGTTGGGGAACCAGTCACCTGGACCTATGTGGTGACAAACACGGGTGATGTTGATCTAATCAACGTTGCGATTACTGACAACGTAATCGGTGATGTGTGTGTGATCCCACTAATTGTTGAAGGCGAAACCGGCAGCTGTGAAGCAGGCCCAACGCCAGCCGATTACGGCCAATACGCCAACATCGGGACCGCAGTTGGCACGCCAGCTGATGAAGAAGGCAGCCCGATTGTCGATCAAGTGTCTGGTGAACCACTCGGCACCGTCTCTGATGACGATCCAAGCCATTACATTGGCACGGCCAACCCAAGCCTAACTGTTGAGAAATCAACCAATGGTGAAGACGCCGATGCCGCAACCGGCCCAGCCATCAACATCGACGATACGGTCACTTGGACCTACACTATTACCAATACCGGTGATGTAGACCTCATCAACGTTGCCGTTACAGACAGCGTTGAAGGCGACATTTGTGTCATCGCTCTCTTAGCAGAAGGCACAACCGAAACCTGTGAAAAGACCGGCACGCCAATTCTCGGGCAATACAGCAACACTGGCTCCGCAAGCGGTACGCCAGCCGATGAAGAAGGCAATCCAATTGTTGACCAAGCCACAGATGAACCGCTTGGTGATACCGACGACAGTGACCCAAGCCACTACTTTGGTGAAGGTGAAGCTGCTGTTGACGTTGAAAAATCAACCAACGGCGAAGACGCCGACGCCCCACTTGGGCATGTTATTGCCGCTGGTGGTGACGTGGTCTGGGAATACGTTGTCACCAACACGGGGGATTACACCTTGCTCAATGTTGTTGTGAATGACGACATCATTGGCGAAATTTGTGTGATCGCAAGCTTGGCCGCTGGGGCTAGCGAAACCTGTAGCGCCGAAGGCGTCGCAACTGCTGGGCAGTACACCAACATCGGTGATGTCACTGGCACGCCAGTCATGCCAGATGGTGAAACGCCAGCAGTCTTAGCCGACGGCACTGAAGTTCCAGCACCGAGTGATACTGACCCATCAAACTACTTTGGGGTTGATCCAAGTATCAAAATCAGTAAAACAACCGACACGCCAGCCGTCCGTACGGGCAGCAACGTGACCTTTACGATTACCGTTGAAAATGACGGCAATGTTGACCTAACCGACATCGTTGTCACAGACGCGGACTATCCACAGTGTGACAGCACGCTAGCAGGCTTAGCCGTTGGCGAAAGCAGCAGCTACACCTGTGAAGTAGAAGAGGTGCAAGCCGACTTTACGAATGTGGCTAGCGTGATTGGGCAACCCGTTGTTGAAGACGACCCATTTGGTGACCCAGTTGAAGACACTGACGATGAAGATGTAGAAGCCCTCACGCCAAGCATCAACATCACCAAAGCAGCTGATCCAAGCGTGATCATTAGCGGCGGCACCACAACCTTCACAATTACCGTCACGAATGATGGTGAGATTGACCTGATCAACGTTGAAGTAACAGATGCCGCATACCCACAATGTGACAGCACCATTGCAGCGCTCGCTGTGGGTGCCAGCGAAAGTTACACCTGTGAAGTGACCGGCGAAACTGCGAACTTCACCAACGTTGCCACGGTTAGCGGGCAACCAGTCATTGACGATACGCCAGTTGGCGAACCAGTCGATGATGATGACGACGCAGACGTGACCGTGCTCACGCCGGGCATCAAGATCACCAAAGTTGCCAACCCTGCCACCGTTTTGAACGGCGGCAGCACAACCTTCACACTGACGGTTGAAAACACCGGCGACACCGTCCTAACCGACGTCGCTGTGACTGACGCAGACTATCCACAGTGTGACAACACCATTGGCACCTTGGAAATTGGCGGCAGCGAAAGTTACACCTGTGAAGTGACTGACATTACAGCAGGCTTCACCAACGTCGCCGCAGTCACCGGGCAACCAACCATCGACGACACCCCAGTCGGTGACCCAGTCACTGACGACGATGACGAAGATGTGACCGTGCTCAACCCAAGCATCAAGATTACAAAAGTTGCTAACCCAACGAC
>JAHDBW010000008.1:0-1761 GCA_020630175.1 Anaerolineales bacterium | reverse complement strand
GACTTCACCAACGTTGCAACCGTAAGCGGGCAACCAACCGTGGATGACACGCCAATTGGCGATCCTGTGACCGACGACGACGATGCAGATGTAGACGCTGTTACAGCCGGCATCGCCATTACCAAGGAAGCAGACACCGTCCTAGCCGACTATGGCAGCGATGTTACCTTTACCATCACTGTGACCAATACGGGCGAAACCGCCCTAGCCGATGTCGCTGTGACTGACGCAGGCTATCCACAGTGTGACAACACCATTGGCGCACTCGCGATTGGTGAAAGCACCAGCTACACCTGTGTCGTAGAAGCGGTAACAGAGGCGTTCACAAACGTTGCTGTTGCAGAAGGTCAACCAACAATCGATGACACACCAGTTGGTGATCCGATTGATGATGAAGATGAAGAAGACGTTGAGGTCAAGACGCCACCAGCCAACATTAGCGGCACCTTGTTTGAAGACCTTGGGCGTGATGACATCCAAGACGCAACTGACCCAGGCTACGTTGGCGTGACTGTGACCTTGCTAGACGCTGACGGTAACGTGGCTGAAACCACCACCACCGATGCAGACGGCAACTACAGCTTCACCAATTTGTTGCCAGGCGATTACAGCGTTGAATTTGATCTGCCAGCAGGCTATAACTTCAGCGCCCAAGATCAAGGCGCTGACGACAGCGTCGATAGTGATGTAAATGTTGTGACCGGCCGTACGGTTGTGATCACATTGGCACCGGGCGATAACGAAACGGATGTGGATGCGGGGATTTACTTGCCACCAACGGCAACCAACACCCCAACGCCAACCGCGACCAATACGCCAGCGCCAACAGCCACAAGCACGCCTGTGCCAACCAGCACACCAACGCTTGAGCCAACAGCAACCAACACGCCAGCGCCGACTGCGACTAACACACCGGTGCCAACAGGGACTGCGACCACAGCCCCAACCAACACAGCAACTGCAGTGCCAACGGCCACCGCAACATCGCAAAAAGCGCCATTGAACACGGAAACGCCAACGCCGACGGCAACGTCACAAAAGGCTCCGCTCAATACGCCAACCCCAACGCCAATTACAGACGTTGAAGGTGTGACGCTAGATCCGTTGGAAATTGAAAAGAGCATCTCTGATGACGGTGATGATGTCACACTGAGCGTTGCGCGCTTGGGTGAATCAGTTCGCTATACCATTAGCGTCAAGAATCCAAACACCACTCCGGTTGAAAACGTAGTGGTCACAGACACGCTCAACGCCAATGTGACGTATCAGACGGGTGTTAGCATGCCGGGCACAGTCAGCTTCAGTAATGGCGAAATTACCGCCACCATGGGCACGCTAGCCGCTGGAGAAACCGGCATTATCACGTTAGATGTTCTTATCAAAGACGATGTGAATGTGGGGACGGTCATCAAGAATACGGCAATTGTCAACAGCAGCGCAGGCGAAACCGCCTCCAATGAGGTTGAAACGACTGTTATTCCAGGTGAAATTCCAAACACTGGGAATAGTTTGCTCGGCTTAGCCAGCACGCCAGTTGAATTAGCAGGCATGTTGTTACTACTGATTGTCGTGATCTCCTGCTGGCGCTATTTCATCGCTGGCAAGCGTTCTCAAGAAGAAGAGGAACAGCCAGCCGCAGTATAAACATCTGTAGCGCCACACCGTGGAGTGGCCTAAAGACATAACAAAAAGCCATGTTCGTAATGAACATGGCTTTTTGAGTCTTGCCGCCTGAGGCTGAAGCCGTCAGGCTAGTTTTTG
>JAHDBW010000120.1:1293-11025 GCA_020630175.1 Anaerolineales bacterium | reverse complement strand
CGTGGTGCTACCTCTGTGACTCTTAAATACAAAAGGGGGCGTAGAACCACTCTGCAGAGTGGTTCTACGCCCCCTTTTTGTTTGGATTAGACCAAAATCTGATCTACGTCATTCGCGGCTTTGTAGTCTTCAATTTCACGGCGCACGCGTTGCCATTCGGCGACTTTGTCTTCCGTTGGTCTTTTGACTTGTTCGGCAATGGTCTTGTCTGCATCAAAGTACGTCGACACGACGTTGCTAATTGGCCCTAACGTGTTTTCACGGAGCGGCTGCACAATTGTAGCGAGCCAGCTCTGATTATCAGTGCCTAAGTGCCGGGCAAATGGGGTAAGCACCATAGCGGTGGTGTCATTGCTAATGCCCGGAATATTGTTGAGCAAGTCTGAAATACTTGTGAGCGCAATTTCAATGCGATCGCCCGTGCCAAATGGCAGTTTGCTAACCACATTGCGGGCAAATTCGGCAAAGGGTTGCAGTACATCGCCAGTGCGGTCTAGGGCATTGGCAACCGCCGTTTGTACTGTGCCAAACAGCCGGTCTAAAAAGGCAACGCGGTCCGTAATGAGCGAGACGCTGGTGCGCAAGCCGCTGATGGTCGTTTCAAAGCCACTCAAGACGGCATCGGCAATGCCATAGCCATCGTTCAGACTAGGAATAAACTTGCCAAAGTTGCCCCAAGTGGTGGAAAGTGTCGCCATGCCAGCCAGCACGGCATCATCAAGGCCAACGCCATCTAAGGCTTCCCAGCGTTGGATTAGGCCTGCTAGTATTTGCTTTTCACCTTCGCTTTGTGCCAATGACTCGGCACGCTTGGAAATTTCACTTTTGAGGATAGTCTTTTCTTGTTCGCTGGTTGCCAGAGCTTGTTGCGCTTGGGTCAAGGCGGACTGAAACTGCGCGATTTGCGCATCTTTCTGGGCGATTTCTGTCAAAAGGCGTGTGATTTCTGCTTGGGAACTGGCGTTGGTATCAACCAAGCTCTCTAGGTCAACATTAGAGCCAGTCGCCGCCCGACGGAGCGCTTGGACTTCTTGTTGCAGCGCCTCAACTTGGGCTTGATCGCCATCGTTGAGCGCAAATGCACCGGCGGCAGCCGTGCCAGCACCAGCCGTCAGCATTAGCCAAATGGCATCCCGGCGATTTAGCGGTGCGCGTTTTCGTTTTTTAGGTTCACTCATAGTAGCCTCCGAACATACAATCATGTAAAAGCCAAGCAGTTTTCAGAAATAAAATCGGTTCTAGACTGGGCTTTTACTAAAGGTTTCGCTACGAATGATGCTATTTGCTTCTGAATAGTCTCTGCGAAACACTCAATCTGTGCTTATAGTCTAAAACAAGATTATTTGACAAGCATAAGTGCATTCTTTGTGACAAACCACAATCGCGACAATTACGCGGGCGGTTTAAAAACACCATGCGCTTGCTTTACTTACTAAGACACCGAAATTGAGGTAATTGTCATAATTTGAGAAAAACGTCTTGACAGATATTTTAGTCGCGTGCTATTGTCTCTTCGACGCACAACGTTTTTATCCTAGAAAGGAGCTAGGCAATTCAACAATATGATTTTAATTTACACGATTTCAAAAATGAGATTGCCTGCCGTTTGCTAAAGCGCCGCTTGATTTAACGCTTACAAGCCGCAGGTTCATCATGTGTACCTAGCGGCTTTTTTCTTTAACTTGCGTGCAGCAATGTGAGCAAGTTGAATTGGCCCGGGTACAGTTTGTACACGGGCTTTTTGTTTCAACAGCAAGCCCACAACGGAAGGATTTGCTGACCTAAACAGCAAATAAGGAGGCAACGTATGGTTACGACAATAGGAACCCAACATCAATAGCAGGGTCCACCCACGCATGGAGAACCCTGAACGCGCAGCGAGTCTGCGCAATTTCAAAGACTATTACGTGTGCAATGCACCGTTAGACAGGACTTACTATGCAATCTGAAAACATTCAATCGCGGCAGCGCTGGCTTTTTATCGCAGCGTTACCGATACTCGCGATGGCAGTTTATGCCGTTGCAACATGGTTACTCAATCTCAATCGTTATGACGCAGCCTACTTCTCTCCAGAAACTATCGCGCTGTACGATAAGCCGGGAAAAGTTATTGTTGCGCTAGAAGAAGCAATCGAAACCCAAGACACTGCAACGCTCGCAGTTTTGCAAGGGCTAACCGCGCCGCAAGACTTGGTGCTCAGCGACGATCAGAAGTTCCGCATGGCGTTAGAGACTGAAGGGAAGTATTTCCGCTTTCTGTTCTCTGATGAACGCGACCATCGCCGCTCGTTACAGTTTGTAACGGAAGTAGATGGGCGCTATGTTGTTGCGCCACAAGATGCGTATTTTTATATGCGCAGTGGTCGCTGGCAGGCCTTTTTCTGGCCGATCGCTGGTGTTTGGTGGTTGATTGAAGGCATTGCGTTTGCGATGTCACGCGTCAACCGCAACGCGAAACAACGCCAAGCGATGCTTCATGGGTAACTATTGCTAATCACAAATACGAGTGACTGGCACTAACGAAAAAGAGGCTGCTCTCAGTTGAGAACAGCCTCTTTTTTTATTGTTAGCGTTGGCGTGCTATGGGTCTGGCGCTAAGAGCTATTGACGAGTTCCCCAAAGACCGCAATGCGTTCGGTGTCGATCAAATAGGGATAACAAGAAATTAGCGTAATCGTGGGGTTACGGGTCGGATCCATAATTTCTACCGCAGTAGGCGGCACCACATCAGACCCTGTAATGCGGTAAGTAAACACATCATTGGCGGTGTAGACTTGAATTTCATCACCGGGCGTGAGCCGATCCAAATGGCGGAAGATTTCCCCAAAAATATCGTTGTGCGCTGAGAGCACTATGTTGCCGGTTTTACCCGGATTAGCCGTGCCGATGTGTTGCCCAACGCCTTTGCTGAGTTGTTCCCAATTATCGCCTTGCACAATAGGCGCATCGACATTGATTGAAGGGATGACAACCCGCACTGCGTGTTCTGGGGCAAGCGTGGGCGTTGGCAGCACAACAGGGGGCGCTGCCGCGACAATCGGGCGTAAGTGCGCCGGTAATTCTTGTTCAAAGTTGGGTTGCGCACCATCTGGGCTAGTGGGCGGCGTGTGTCCGCTCGGCAACACCATTGCGCCAATAATCGGGGTTGGTTCAATGGTTGGGATTGCACTACTAACAGCGGCGATTTCAGCCTGCGCGACGGTGTTGAGATCGCGCCAGCGTTGGAAGAAAAACCAGCCAACAACCAGCACGCCAATCACGGCACCCCATTCCACAACGAGCAGGGCGGTGCTAAGCGTACGTTGGACGCGCGTTTTTACTTTAGAGGCGGGCTGGAAGGCGTCACCACTGATTTCTGCATCAATGGCTCGGCCGGTTTGCCGATAGCGGCGGAGACGTTTTTCACGCGCTTCACGTTTGCGTAACGTGAGCACTTGCTCTAATTCTTCAATTGAAAGTTCGTCTACTCGGCGTCTATCGCGCATATTTTGGAAATGTCGTCTACCATGTGTTCTTGGCGATAGGCTCAGGACGCAGATGGCAGACGATAAAGGCGTTATTGACTTATGCTTTCTTTGCGACAGCAAATACTTCGCGTTCAAAGAACCAACGGAACGGTGGCCATTTGAACAAGATGTGTCGCAGAACGGCCATTAGGCCAGATTCTTCTCGATTTTGTGGTGGGCTTTCTAGCCACACCTTCCCTGTGAACCCAGCCTTACGCAGGGTGTTCCACATGCTAAACCCGCTTTGCTCATTGACATGAACGTGAGCGTTATGTTCTACGATAAACTCTCTTGGGTTTGCTGGATAGTTAGCACCCTTACCTTGCAGGCGACGGAACTGGCGTACAAAGCGATACACATAGCGATCGTACCAAACGTTGGGCGCTGTATGCACGATGAACATGCCATCGGGTTTCATCACGCGTGAGATTTCAAGCAACGATTCGTGCAGTTCCCACGGGTATAAGTGCTCAACAACATCAAACATCAACACGCGGTCAAAATAGTTTGTTGGGAAGGGCAGGTTCTTTGCATCTGCTTGCCCAACGCCAATTTTGCCTTGTGGTTTATCTGAATCCGCAGCGGTGGTATCGACCACTTGCTTACTCATCTGTACTGCTACTGGTGCATAATCTATGCCATAAGCATCTGCGCCAAGGTGCGCACAGTGACGTAAGATTTCACCGCGCCCACAACCAACATCTAAGACTTTCATGCCGGGGGTAACTTCTGCGAGTTCAAACCCAGCGTCTAGCCGGCGCGAAAGGCGGTCGCCTTCGCTTTCATTGAACACGTCATACCCTTCACAGGCATTACGGAAATATTCTTCGGTGTACAGGTCGGGATTTACAACCGGCCCTTTTTGCTGTTTTTTATCTGACATTAGATTTACAAATTACGATTTTTGACTGAATCAGGCGATGCTGCTATTCACTTGCAATATCGCTCGCGAATTATAGCGGCAAATTAGCGTTTGAGCTTGCGTTGCACAATCTCCACAATTTGATTGACTTCTGAAATTTTTAGTAGGTTGGCTAAAAAGAAATAGGTGAGTGCGCCAACTGCACCCGGAATAGCCACTTGTAGGGCTTCTGAAATGATGTTGTCTGGCAGTGGCAATTGTTGCACACCCTGCCACGCCAGCCACGCCACGCCAGCCATCACAATGGATGCGCCTAACGCTTTGAACGTTGTTGATGTAAGCGCATGTCCACGCAAGCTGCCAACTGCGCGATGCAGTAAATACCACATCATTAACATATGAAACCACAATTGCACCGCGTTGGCGATCATTAGGTCTGTGAGCAGCATTTCACGCCTTAGCAATGGCGTTAGCGCCACTGCCAAGTAAACAAAAACGCCAATCAAGCCAACTAGCGCGGGCGTCCATGCTTGTTGGCGGGCGTAGAAAGCATTTACAAACAGTAAGTCCACAGCAGCCGCAATGACCCCGACCAAATACAAGCGTAAGACTAGCGTGGTCATAAGCGTGCTTTCTGGGGTGAAGGCACCATGTTCAAAGATTAGCGTCACAATCGGCCCGGCCAGAACAAACATGCCAAAGGTTGCTGGAATAATCAGCACGAGCACCATACGCACACCTTGTGCCAAGGTAGATAAGAACTCTTGGTTATCTTCAGTTTTGAGCGAGTCGGCGGCTTGCTGTGAGAGGGTTGGCAAAATTGCCACCGCCACCGCAGTGGAGGTCAGCCCTAACGGGAATTGCATCAGCGTTGTGGCATAGCCCATCCAAGCGACACTTTGATCGCCGGTGCCTGTCGCAAGCCGATAGGACAGCGTACGGCTCACAATATCAACAACCAAGCCTAGCAAAATCGGCCAATATAACCGTGCAATGCGGCGCAAGGCTGGGTGGCGCCAGTCAAAAACGGGGACTAATTTTGCGTCTCGTAAGCCTGGCAACTGCAAGACAACTTGTAAAACTGCGCCAGTGAGCAAGCCAATTGCCATGGCATGAATGCCAAACGAGGGGGCCAGCGCAAAGGTCGCGATAACAATCCCAAGGTTGAAGATGGCCGAGTTGAAGGCCGGTAGAGTAAAGCGCTTGAGGGCGTAAAGCAGCGCTGATAAAACGCCTGCTAAATTGAGAAAGACAATTGCTGGCAAGGTGATGCGCAGCAGTTGGGTGGTGAGTTTTAGCGTCTCTTCATTGAGGCCGCCGCCGATGATATAAGCGATTTGCGGTGCTAATAGTTCGCCAAGCAAAACCAGCACCGTTAGCGCAATCACGCCAATACTGAGTAAAAAACTGGCAACCCGCCACAACTCTTTGCGGTTTTCGGGTTTACTATACTCACTGAATACCGGCACCAATGCCGAACTTACCATGCCGCCCACTAGCAAGTCGAAGAACATCATCGGCACTTTGGTGGCTAAGTCAAAAGCGCTAACTAAGCCCGTTGCGCCAAAGAAGTAGGATTTGACCGTATCGCGGACGAGGCCCAGAATCCGTGAAGTAATGTTGCCAACAGCCACAATGCCGGCTGCTTTGGCAATACGCTCCATATCTGCCGTTTCTTCTAGGTCTGGCAGGTGGTCAACTTCTGGTTCGCTGGGTGGTAGATGTTCAGTCGTCATAAAAACGGGCAGATTGTACCCTAGTCTAGCGGCTTGCACCTGTTAGAATTCCAATATTGTGCCATACGCGATGTGTAAACGACTGTTATCCCTCTTTCTACTTAGTGCAAGTGCGCTTTTCTTAGCTGGCTGCCAGACTTCGGCGGCTGATGCGGCGCTTGTGCCAGTCACACGCACGCTGGAACTGCCGTTCCCTTATGTCTCTTGGGAGCAAGACGCCAATGAACTGCTGTTGTTCAACGAGCGTGATCTCACGGTTATGCTGTATGACGTGGAAACAGAAAAGCGGCGCGAACTGCCAATTCTAGGCATGCAGAAAGACTCGCGCTTGGTGCGGTCTACCTCAAAGAATCAATTTGCCTTCACGCGTGATAATAATGTTTTTATTTACGACATGCGTGAAAACGTTGAATTTCCTTTTGTGGAAGGGCTGATGCCGACGTTTTCAGAAGATGACAACAAACTAGCATTCTGGGCGCATAACGGTGAATTACTGGTTGTAGATCGGACGGATGAATGGACGTTTGAGTACATTGATGGCGCGCTATGGTGGCAAAAGCCATGCTGTACCAGTTGGCGACCGGATGGGGACGAACTTATGTATTTCTTACTCAATCCAGATGATGTGCGCCAGATCAAATTGGTCAACACCATCACCAAAGAGGTGCGTATCCTAATTCAAGGCGACTTTATTAGCGCCGCGAGTTGGTCGCCAGATGGTGAATTTATTGTGTTCCGCAATGGCATTTTTGACACGCTAAACGCCACCATTTATGACCCCGATCTGGCCTGTGAAGTGGCGCGGATCCCAATGGATCACGTGGCACCGATTTCATGGTCGCCAGATGGTGAGTCGATTGTGGTCAAACGTAATGAGCTTGCGATCCAACTAATTGATATTGATGCTACGTTAGGCGAGCCGCTTGCAGACTATGCGGCGCGCGTTTGCCAGTAAGCGTTGCTATGGCAGCAGATCGGCGTATGTTTCGCGCTCGCGAATCAGAGTTGCCGTTTCCCCATCTACAAGCACTTCTGCGGCCCGTAAGCGCCCGTTGTAATTAGACGCCATCGCAAAGCCATATGCGCCCGCTTGCAGCACTGCCAATTGGCTACCCCGCTGTAAGGTTGGTAAAGCCAGCGCTTTGGCTAAGAAATCCCCACTTTCACAAATTGGCCCCACAACATCGTAGGTTTGCGGTGTTGCATTGTCTAAGGCGAGCGGCAAGATGGGGTGTTGCGCCTGATACAAAGTTGGCCGTAATAAATCATTCATACCCGCATCAGTGATAGCAAACTGCTTGTAGCCATTGTCCTTCACAAAAGTCACCGTGGTGAGTAATGCGCCAGCTGCGCCAACCAAAGCCCGCCCCGGCTCGATGGCTAAATTGAAGCCAGCTGCTTCAACCGGCGCACGCACGGTATTGACCCAATCAGCAAGGCCAATTGGATCGCTGCCGGTATAGCTAATGCCAATGCCGCCACCCATATCAATATAGTCAAGCTGAATCCCACTGGAGCGTAGCTCAACAGCTAGCTCTACTAAAAAGTCGGCTGCGGCCTGAAACGGGGGCAGTGCCAAAATCTGTGAGCCAATATGGCAGGCAATCGCAACCGGATTGAGGCTTGGGGACTGCGCTGCATGCGCCAAAAGCTGTACTGCTTGCGCAGGCGGGACACCAAACTTATGCACCTTAGCACCAGTGCTGATATAGGGGTGGGTTGGCACGTCGATGTCTGGATTGACGCGGACGCCAATATTGACAGTTGTCTTGAATTCGTTTGCTAAGCGTTCAATAACGGCTAACTCAGGCGCAGACTCAACATGAATCGCCCGAATGTTGCTTTCAATTGCAAAGCGTAGCTCGGCGTCTGTTTTGCCAACCCCAGAGTAAATGATATCGGCGGGCGCAAACCCAGCCTGTAAGGCTAAATAAAGCTCACCACCGCTGGTTACATCAGCGCCTAAACCTTGTGTTGCAAATAAGCGTAACAAGTTTGCATTTTGATTTGCTTTGACAGCATAGCAAGCATGCCCGTTACCAAGTGCGCTTTTTAGCGCGCTAACCTGATCAAGCAAGGCTTGCTTGCTGTAAACGTAAAGCGGTGTGCCGTAGGTGGCTGCTAGCGTGTGCAGCGGCAGCCCTTCGCAATAAAGCGAATCGCCGTGGTAATGAAAGTGCTGCACGTCTGGCGGGAGCATAGGGGGCTGCATTATAAGGATGCCCCGCTATAAATAAAATAAAGCCCAACGCTGATGCCCAGCGTGTTTTGCGCCATATGCATCAGGATTGCGGTCCAAACTGAGCCGCTGAATTGATAGACCAGTGCCAGCGCAACGCCAATAAGCGTTACGCCAATGGCAACCGTAAATTCAACGTTATAGACATGGTTTGCGCCAATGCTCAGGTGGAGCGAGCCAAAGACAAGTGAGCTAACAATGACGCCAACAGTTGTGCCCCATTTGTCGCGTAGCCAACGGTATAGCATGCTGCGAAAAATGAGCTCTTCACCAATCGGAACCAAGACGCCAATTGAAAAGATCAGGGCAATCGCGCTGGGCCAGCTGAAATCGTCTGGCAGCAACATATCCATTTGCCATTGATCTAATCCGTCATAGAGCGCCATTTGTAAGCCTGAAACAACAAGGTTGACAGTCGGATAAACCGTCATGAAGACAACCGGCAAGATCAATAACCACCACAGCGAGAAGCGCCGAAATCCGAGCAAGTCCCAGCTTAGCTTGTTGCGCAAGAGCATTGCAATTGGCATGGCAATGACAACCGAAAAGAAATTGAGCGATGCGATCCCGGCGATTACCCAGGAATTTTCTAGTAAGACACTGGCGTCTAGTTCTCCATTCATCAGGGCGGGTAAGTTGGTCATTTGGCCGCTAACTGAAAGGTAGACGCCCATGATGGCGGCATTGCCAATAACGACTAAAAAGATAGTCGCGATGCTAATCAATAAAAGGTCCCAGACATCCCAGCGTAAAGATGGCCGTTCGGTATGTGTTGCAAGAGAAGAGTCGATCATAATCGGTAAAAAAGAAACGGCGTCTCAAGTTGATGAGACGCCGTTTTATGATACTTGGAAATTACGTGTGATGTGCAGTTCTTAGAAAATGCTTGGCAATTGTTTGCCTACTGCTAATCATCGCGCTTGAAGCGATTGGAAAATTCTTCGGCTTTGACCTCAACCGATGCGCGGACAAACTCAGAGACGCCTTGCCAGGTGTCACGGTCAAACAATTCGCCGGTTGCGGTTTCGTCAATGCGGGTACGCACATCTTGCCAGACTTGTTTCGCAGGCCGAATGTTCAGCCGATGTTGCGTGATGTTTTTTTCTAAGGTGCTGGTGAAGCTATTTAGGTCGCGCACCAAAGACTGTAATTCTGTCTGTATTTCTAAACGCTGCTTTGATAGATCGCTTTTTACACGATGGCCGCGACAATAGTCACTACCGCTGGTGGCCTTGTTTTTACACTGAAGGCCTTTCTTCGTTAGCGCGTTACACTGTTTCTTTTCGGTCATGATTCCTTTACTGTCTAAACTGGCAGCGCTATCGCTACCTACATCTATTATACGTAGAGACCGTTAATAAGTTGTATGAAGCCGTTTACAGAAAATAG
>JAHDBW010000120.1:0-1193 GCA_020630175.1 Anaerolineales bacterium | reverse complement strand
GCTAGACTTAGGCCGGTATAGCCGAAACCGCAAGCGCAACGCATTCATCAGCCCGCAGCGCCATACAGTTTACGCCTTGCACTACGCCTTCTTTTGGCGGCACTTCTGCGGCTTGAAAACGAATGAGCTTGCTCAGGCGTGAAATGATGAAGATATCATCGCCTTCGCCGGCGTGCATTGCGCCAATTAGCTTGCTAGCCTTGAGCGCTACCTTGCCGCCAGCACCGGGTGCTTTATTGGCAGAGAAGCCACTCATTTGGCGCAGCGTGCCTTTGCCTTCGTCGCTAATCAAGAAGACGGAATCTTTTGGCGTCACAGCGGCGATTGCAATGACTTTGTCTTGGCTAGTAAGGCGGATGCCTTGCGTGCCAAAGGCTGGCACCGTGCGGGCGGCAAAGCGGATAGCTTTTGCTTCTTGAGTCGCGATAAATAGGGAACCATCGCCATTGTGCCGACAAGCTGCAGCCGGTGGGCCGCCTTCACGCAAGTTGTAAAGCACCATGCCTTGCTGCATGCGCTCGCTGACTAAGTGCTTTGGTAAAGAGCGCACAAACCCTTTTTCTGAAACCACGGTTAGGTAAGCCCCGCCTGCATCTGGCACAACGGCCATAATGCGTTCCTCTGCGGGGAGGTCGATGATGTCGTGCAAGGCAGTGCCCCGGGAGCGTACTTCGGTGGCAGTAATTTCTGCCACGGCCAAGCGGTAAGCGCGGGCGGATGAGGTCAAGAGCAAGAGCGTTGCGCTTTCATCAGCGACGGTCATCAACATTGGTGGATCATTCTCATCCGTGTCGATGTCAAAAATCCCCATCCCGCTGCGGCGTTGGCGACCGTATAGATGCCGAGCGGTGCGCTTGGCATACCCATTTTGCGTGATGGTAATCAGCTGCATGGTAGTTGGCGGCTCTGAAGGTTCAAGCAGCGGTGCGGCAGCGGTCTTTTTTGACTTAGTGGCGTTGGCTTCTAAGTATTCAATATAGGCCACAATCTGTGGCGCAGCGTTAGATAAGTCAGGACGTTCCATAAAAAATATTACTACTGAATGATTAGGGCGTTTGTCTTAGGATGGGTTGATGACTTACTAAATATCCACCAACCTAACTTCATTGTATGCCAAATTTACATGCAATTTCCACCAAGGCATTTTGGAATTCTGCTCATATAATAAAAAAAGAGGCATTTTGCATACTTAA
>JAHDBW010000119.1 GCA_020630175.1 Anaerolineales bacterium | reverse complement strand
GCAAGCGCCTAGATAAACACGTTGGTGTAATGGGCACTAATATATTGCGTAAAAAGTTGAACCGAATGTTAGGGGCTGCAACAAGCGCTTAACGCTTGTTTAGCGCGTCCTTCAATTGGGCAGAAAATGCTTGTGCGCCACACTTATTCATGTGGTCACTATCCATAAACAACGTGTGATCAAAAGACAGGTCTGTTCTTGAAAAATCGACGTAGGTCAGGCCTGTCTCAAGCTGCGCTTGTTGAATTAAGGTTTCCATCCCTGTAATTACATCCTCACCAATCAAGCGATTGTAACTATCGGTGTAGGGTGGTGTAAACAACACCAATTCAATATTATGCGCAGCAGCAAAGTTGCTAAGCCTCAGCAGAGCATCATAACTATCTTGCCGCACGTCAGGCCGCGTATTTTTGATTTCTTCTAGCGCTAGTAAGTGGCCGTAGACTGTTTTCTCACGCGTAAACGTTTCAAGCGCGTCGGGTTCCATATACCCACAACCATGCCAATGTGGTTGATCTAATAAACCATCAGCACGCAGTTGATAGCGACCTTCTTGCGTATACGGTATGCCCAACGTCTGGGCCAATTGAAACCCAAGCCCGCTCAGATACACGTCACGCACTTCAGCATTAACCGGCATCGCTTTCTGTAATACAGCACTGACAAAGTTACGGCGATCCGTTGCAATTGGCCAAGTGCCAAGTGTTGAACGGTACATAATGATGCGATCTTGGGTTAAGGCCTCTTGCGCCGCAGTATCCCAGTCAAACAAAAAGTAAGAGACTGGCACATAAACTGTCTCTAAATTTTCCAATTGCGGCAAAAGCTGTGCAAGCTGATATTCAATTTCAAATAAGTCGCGGCCTTCATGCCAAAGGTAGTACCCATCAACCTCGAGCGTTTCAAAATCGATAGCAAGCGTATGAGAATTGCCAATCGCCAGTGCGGTATAAGCGCTAGGTTGCTCTAGTAATTTAGCAACACGTAACTCAGCCAGCTCATTCGCTGACCCATGCAACGCAACTGCATTGTTGTTAATCAGTCGTTTGCCAAGGGTTGTAACGAGAGCAAAGAGCACCACTCCAAAAAAGACAAACATACAAACGCGACGTCGTTCAGATTTAGTCATGGCTTAGAACTGGAAGTACACAAATTCGCTTGATGAGAACACGCCAAACAGCAGAATTGTGCCAATCAAACCGTAATACGCTGTCCAACGCACAGGTCTAGGCAATTGCAAGAAGCGGCGATCTAAATTGAAATACTCAAGCCCAATTTCTACACTAAATAAAATCGCCAAATTGATTGCAACAATCACGGTACCCATAATGCCGAGAATGTTGAAAGCGTCAATCGTAAATGCCAAATTCTGGCCTAAGTGGGTCACGATATAAATTGCGTCTGTAAAGGTATTGGCTCGGAAAAAGATCCAAGCAAACACGACAAAAAGAAGAGTCAAAACGCGGCTAATCACTTGCCACGCAATGTGTTGTGCCGGTTGTGGGCGCCATTTGCGATACAAAATCCAAACGATGTAATACGTACCGTGTAGCACACCCCACGCCACAAAGGTCCAATTGGCACCATGCCACAACCCACTCACAACAAAAATAATGGCGATATTCGTCAACCAGCGCCGTTGTGTTGTCCGGTTACCCCCCAGCGGAATGTAGACATAGTCTCTAAACCAAGTGGTGAGTGAAATATGCCAGCGGCTCCAAAAATCACGGATGTTGGTGGCCAGATATGGCCGCCGAAAATTCAGATTGAGATTGATCCCCAAAATGCGGGCTGTCCCAATCGCAATATCGGAATAGCCAGAAAAATCACAGTAAATCTGAATCGCAAAAAACAAAGTTGCCAGCATTAGCGTAGTGCCAGCCTTGCCATCTAAATCGTTATAAACAACATTGACTGCGCTGGCTAAGCGGTCTGCAATCACCAGTTTTTTAAAAAAGCCCCACAGCATCAGGCGTCCGCCACTCACGAGTGCATCAAATGAAAATAGCTGGGCTTTCCGCAGTTGCGGCAGCAAATCTTGCGAGCGCTCAATGGGGCCAGCAACCAATTGCGGAAAGAATGAAACAAACAAGGCAAAGCGGCCAAATTCAGGCTCAGCTTTTGTTTTGCCTTGATAGACATCGATGGTGTAACTCAGCGTTTGAAATGTATAGAACGAAATCCCGACCGGCAAAATCAAGCTAATAAGCGGCTCTGCCGGTGGGTTGCCAGCAAGGGTGGCAATACTATCTGCAAAAAAGCCAAGATATTTAAAAATAAATAACAGCCCGAGATTTGCGGTGAGGCTAAGCCACAGGTAAGGGCGCTTCTGACGCTGCGTAGATTGTCGCTCCATTTGCTGGCTGCAGTAATAATCCACAACTGTAGAAAACAAAATCAGTACTGCATAAATTGGCCGCCAGCTCATATAGAAATAGTAACTGGCAACCAAGAGCACAATCCAACGCCGCTGTGGCGGAATCAGAAAATAAATTGTGACAACAATCGGAAAGAAAAATACGAAATGGAGGGAGTTAAAAAGCACTATGCAAAAGCCAATACGTATCTGGACATAAAATTGACCCTAAACGAAGCTTTTACGGAAGGTTAGCAACAGCAAGTTACGGCGTAGCAACTTCGCGGCTTGCAAATTCCGCTAGGAATGCTTCGCGGGCGTTGGTGTCTAAGCGGCCCATTGCGGCTTCGTGGTCTGCCAAAATGCGCACAAAGTCTTCCACTTTTTCTGCGGTCAACAGTGGAATGCGCAAACTTGGCTCGCTTTTAGAGCCTTGAATGTACTTAGCAACGTGTTTGCGGAACAAGCGCAGGCCACCGTATTCACCGTAGAAGTCTAAGTTCAGCGTCAGGTGCTTACGCATCATGGTTACTTTTTCTTCAAAAGAGACGGTTTCGCGATCTTTGCGTGAAAAAATCCACGGATTGCCAATTGCGCCCCGGCCAATCATCACGCCATCAACACCGGTATGGGCTTTGACGCGTTCAATATCAGCAACGGTTGTGACATCGCCATTTCCTAACACCGGCACGCTTGCGGCTTGTTTTATTTCTGCAATGGCGTCCCAATCGGCAAAGCCTTTGTAACCTTGCGCACGCGTTCGGCCATGGACTGCAATTAGGCTAGCGCCGCTATCTTCTAGCACGCGGGCAGTTTCCATGTAATTGAGCATGTTTTCATCCCAACCAATCCGGATTTTGGCTGTGACTGGAATGTTGAGCTCTTTATCAAGCGTGCTGATTAGCTTGGCAATCCGATCTGGAAACCGAATCATGCCAGCGCCAGCGCCACGCTCAGAAATCTTTTTGACATAGCAGCCCATGTTGATGTCGATGATGTCTGGCCCTTTGCCTTCAAGACGCAAGCCGGTTTCAATAAGCCGATCAACATCATGGCCGTAAATCTGATAGCTTACCGGCCGTTCGGTTTCAGCGTAAAGCAATTTCATTTTTGCTTTGCGGCTGCCCCCTTTTTTGCCTTGTAGCTCATCAACATTTACAAACTCGGTATAGCTCATCGCTGACCCTAGCTCACGGCACAAAGACCGGAACGGCAAATCAGAATAGCCATCCATTGGCGCCAGAACAAGGTCGCCGTAAATTGGGATATCACGAATGTGGAAAGTTGGTTCCATACCTAAATTATAAAGCGTTATGGGCTGGAATGTGAATTAGGAATACGATTATTCCGCCGCCGTAGGGCTGTATCCGCATCTGTTGCGCGGCGATATCGTGAGAACCATCAAATTATGCTGATATATCAGGTATCTCTTGTGTCTACGTCCTGCTAAAATCGAGGGTATGACACAACTTTTGCGCCCCCGAATTCTGATCACAATTCCGCTTGATGAAGCTGCAATTCACTATTTATCGCAGTACAGCACGGTCGATCTGCAGCCGCATTTGTCCTCTAAGGCGCTGCAATCGATCCTAAGCAGTTATCACGCGATTGTGATTGACTCTGATGCGTTCCTACCTTCTAACCTGTTAGAAGCGGCTCCAGATCTACGCGTGATTGCAATTGCTGGCGTTCTACACGCTGGCATCAACCTAGAATCTGCGCAAGATTTAGGGATTGAAGTGCTTGAAGTTCCCGCCCCGCATACGGTGGCGTTAGCTGAAAAAACATTCTCAGAGATGCTCAACATGGCGCACCACGCGCGGGTTGGGCTAGCGGGTAAGACGCTTGGCTTAGTAGGGATGGGCGCTATTGGACAAGAGGTTGCGCAGCGCGCGCAAGCCTTTGGCATGACGGTCTTGGTCAATCAGCCGGGGCTTTCTGCGGCAGCGGCACGTGACCTTAATGTAGAGTTGGCAGAATTACACACGCTATTACAGGCGTCAGATTTTATTAGTCTGCACGTTCGCACAGAAAAATCACGCGAGTTTCAGCTCGATACTGAAATGTTGACGCATTGCAAACCGGGTGCGTTTCTAATCAACACGGGCACACATCAGGTAATTGACGTTCCGGCACTGCAAGTTGGGTTGCGAAAAGGTCAACTTACAGCGGCAACTTTGCTGGTACCAGATGACGTAGAAGGCACTATTCAAAATAGTAAAGATCTAACGGTGTTGCCGCACAATACCTACGCCCAAGCGCAAATTGGCCGCGATGCTAGCCTACGCTTGGCTGAGCAGCTTTCAGCAGAAATTCAGGGGCTGCACTCTGGCAATGCGCTAGGGTTGCGCGTGGTGCCGACAATGCAAATTTTCCCGCATGAACACTTTGATGCAAAGCGCGTCAAGCGGTTAGCGGTAAAGCTGGAAAACGCAGAAATGCTGATGAATCCGCCGATTGTTTCGGAATGGAACGGCAGTTATGTGGTGTTAGACGGCGCCACGCGTACAAATGCGTTCCGCCAAATGGGCTTTCCCAGTGTTGCGGTGCAAGTTGTGCCGCATGATGATCCTAAGTTGGCGCTAGACACGTGGTATCACGCAGTGCAAGGGCTTTCGGCCAAAATGTTGATCAAAGCGCTAGACAACCTGCCAGATTTAGTGTTTTCTAAAACAGACCCTGCGGCGCTCGAAGCTGAGATTAGAGCTGGATCTGTGATGTCTGGCGTGATTACCGATGAGAAAGTTGCCTATGCAATCCAACCTGCGGCAGGCGTGCCAGCGTTCAAAGCGCTCAACACATTAGTGGCAACGTATACCGATCTTGGCTTTGTGGCACGCACGCTCAATACGGATATTGAGCGCCTGAACCAAGAGTTCCCTGAGTTTGCGGCACTGTTTTTATTTGCACCATTCCATATTCCAGATGTGCTGCAAGCAGCGCTGGATGGCAATTTATACCCAGCAGGGATTACCCGATTTGTGATTCCGCAGCGTATTTTGCGCCTCAACGCACCGTTAGATATTCTGGGCGACGAAGACATTCCGCTCAATCGTAAGAATATCTGGCTCGACCAATTCCTGGCCGACCGTACCGCCGCCGAACGTGTGCGCTTGTATCAAGAACCAGTTGTATTATTAGACGAGTAGATTAGCGCGCTCGCGCCTTCACTGGTAACGCTTGCCTAAGCCAACCAACACCTATGCAATATTCCATTTACCTCGCACTTGGCACTAACCTCGGCGACCGGTTACACAATATCCAACAGGCGCTCACTGCGTTAGAGGCCCAAGCAACCGTCACGGCTATCTCGCCTATTTACGAAACGGCAGCAATGTATGTTGAAGATCAGCCTGATTTTTTGAACTTGGTCGTTGGTGCACGAACCGCACTCACACCAGAGGCGCTTCTGAAGTTTGTCAAGACGTTGGAAGTTGAGCTGGGCCGCACGCCTAGCGAACGCTACGGGCCACGCATGATTGATATTGACATTCTGTTTTACGGTAATCATCAGTTCCGTTTGAGCGAACCAGACCTTGAAATCCCGCATCCACGCCTGCATGAACGGGCATTTGTGCTATTTCCCTTGGCAGATATTGCTGCGAACTTGGTCTATCCACGCACCAACCAAACCATTGCAGAACTGCGTCAGGCATTGGGTGAAGACGCCGGTGTTTGGAAATATGCGCAGGCCCAACTGGCTAAATAAGCCGCAATAAACTCCGCGTTACCGCTCAACTTCAGATCTCAGCCAGCCCAACCTTGGTTCACCCGTGTCTCCATGCGCATTTCAGGTGTCCAATCTGCTACAATCAAAACAGCACTTAATTCACCAAAACGTACGCTTTTTTGTAATCGCGCGACGCAAACTTTACTCTCCTTATGGCTTCTGTAGACTATCCAAAAGACTTTTATCTCGGTCGAATTTTTGACCACAACACGGCAGACACCACCGACGAACCCTATTTATATGATCCAGACGACCTAACCACGCACGCCGTGGTGGTCGGGATGACCGGTTCCGGTAAAACGGGCCTTTGTATGGACCTGATGGAAGAAGCTGCGCTGCATAATTTGCCAGCAATCCTGATTGACCCCAAAGGCGATATCACAAACTTGCTGCTGCACTTTCCAGACTTATTGCCAGCCGATTTTGAACCGTGGATCAACCCAGACACCGCCCGCCGCTCTGGCAAAAGCGTTGCCGAAGCCGCCGCCGGAACCGCCGACCTTTGGAAGAACGGTTTAGCGGGCTGGGGGATTGAAAGTGACCGCATTCAAAAGCTGAAGGACTCAGCCTATCGCACCATCTATACGCCGGGGTCAACCTCGGGCAAGCCGATTAGTATCTTGGCTTCGCTAAGCGCGCCTGATTTGCCTTGGGCTGAACATCAAGAAACGCTCTTAGAACAAATTGAAGGCACAGTCACGGCACTGCTTAGCCTGATCGGGATCAATGACGCTGATCCGGTGTCTGATCCGCGCCATATTTTGCTGTCGACGATTATTTCGACCGCTTGGCAAAACGGCAAAGATGTCGACATGGGTGAATTGATTATGCAAGTCACCAATCCACCGTTTGAAAAGATTGGGTTCTTCTCTGTTGATCAATTCTTCCCGTCAAAAGACCGCATGGCACTGGCAATGAAGCTCAACAGCATTTTAGCTGCGCCATCTTTTGCCCCGTGGATTACTGGCGAACCGCTCGACATTCAAAATTTGCTTTACGCGCCAGATGGTAAACCACGCCATAGCATTTTCTACATTGCGCACCTGAGTGAATCAGAGCGTATGTTTATTGTGACTCTGCTCTATTCTGCGATTGAAACGTGGATGCGCTCCCAACGCGGGACGAACAACCTGCGCGCCCTCGTCTATTTTGATGAAATTTTTGGGTACTTGCCGCCGACGGCTAACCCACCCAGTAAGAAGCCAATGTTGCGTATGCTCAAACAAGCGCGCGCATTTGGGGTGGGTATGGTGTTAGCCACCCAGAACCCGGTGGATATTGACTACAAAGGGCTTTCTAATGCGGGGACGTGGTACGTTGGACGCTTGCAAACCGAGCGTGACAAAGAACGCCTGTTAGATGGCCTACAGGGCGCAGCCGGTGGTGAGTTTGACCGTAAAACGGCCGACCGCATGCTGTCTGGGCTGGGCAAGCGCGTGTTCCTTGTCAATAACGTACACGATCGTAGCGGACCAAAATTATTCCAAACGCGTTGGGCGATGAACTATCTAGCGGGGCCGATGACGCGCACGCAGCTCAAAGACTTGAATGACTTAGTTGACCAACCCGATGGCGGCGCGGCACCGCGTGCAACAAGCGCACGAACGGCACGCAGTGCTCCAGCAGCGGCCGCCGCGCCAACTGCTGCACCGCAAAATGATGCGTTAGCTGGGTACACGCAAACGCGTCCGGCTGTGCCACAGTCATTGGATGAGTTCTTCATCCCGCGTAAGTACAGCCTGTCTAAAGCGCTTGAAATCGCCCGGCTGGATGGTGCAGACGTAAATTCTCTCGGCATGATTTATAAGCCGGGGCTAATGGCACAGGTCGATATTCGCTTCACAGATCGCAAAGGTAGTTTTGACGAATACCGCCGTATGACCAGCTTTATTCCAGATCCGCCTGACCGTGGACGCGTTCCGTTTGATGAGTTTGAAGTTGAAGCAATTGATCCAAAAGATCTTGATCCTGATGCCGAACCAGATGCCCGCTTTGGGGAGCTTGACGCTATTTTTGGTGAGGCCCGCAAGGTGAAGTCGCTGCAAACTGGGTTTGTGGACCATGTCTACCGCACAGCCAAGCTAGCGCTGTTTGCTAACAATCATTCTAAAATCAAGCTGGTCTCACAGCCTGGTGAAACGCGTGATGAATTCCGCGCCCGCATCGAGGCCGTGGCCGATAAGCTTGAAGATGATGAGATTGATGCCATCAAGAAGAAGTTCAACACGAAGCTAGACCGTCTCAAAGAACGGTTGCGCAAAGAAAAAGTAGAACTTGAACAAGACAAGGCCGACCTCAAGAACCGCAAAATGGAAGAGATGGTCAAGCATGGCGAAACCATTATGAAGGTGGCCTCGATCTTTATGGGCGGCAGTCGACGCCGCACATCGGGGATGTCATCTTCAATGACCAAACGCCGCATGACATCTAAAGCTGCCGCTGGCGTTGAAGAAACCGAAGCGCAAATTGCCTCCCTGCAACAGCAGCTTGAAGACCTTGCCAATGAGCAAGAAGATGAAATGATGGAAATCGATCAAAAGTGGGCCGACATTGTCGATGAAATCGAAGAAATGTCTGTTTCACCAATGAAGAAAAATATCATGGTTGAACTATTTGGTGTGGGCTGGCAACCGCACTGGCTCGTAGAGGTTGATGGCCGCATCCGTGAATTGCCAGCGGCCTACTAAGTCTGGACTGTAGCCTTTGTAAAGCAGGCTGCGGCCGCTTTAGCCCGTATAATTGCCTAATGCGCAAGACATACTTCAAAACAATGATCGCCGGTGCGCTTGCACCGGCTTTCTTTTTGCTTAGTGCCTGTAGCGGTGGTGCCCCGGCGTTTTTAGCGACAGAAACGCCTACCGCAACAGCCACTCAGACTGCAACGCCAACTGCCACTGCTACTGCAACGGCAACACCCACAGTCACGCCAACTTTTACCGCAACTGCAACGCCAACAGCAACGCCAACGCACACCCCGACTGCCACACCAACGTCGCCGCCAGCGTTGCGTGCCTTTGAAAAGGTCGCGATTACGCTAGACGACTTGCCCGCTGGCTTTAGCGCTGTCTCCGCTACGGATTTTGACCTATTAGATGAAGACGACCTCAGCAGTGGGCTAGAAATTGCGCAAGACTTTGCATTTGTAGATATGGAGAACTTCACCTTCATGCTGGGGTATACCAGTCCAATCGAAGGGCAAACGCAAAGCTTAGGTGTTGATTATGTCTTTGAAAATGAGCCAGAATTGTTAGTAGAACGTCTCGCAGATGGTTTGTTTGTTGCGCCAGACGATCTTGAGCCGCTACGCATTAGCCCCCCCATTGGCGAGCAGGCTGAAGCGTATACGTTTGAAACCACCGTAGAAGAGATTATCTTTACGGTTGACATGCTAATGTTCCGCCGTGCCAATGTGTTTGCCTTTGTTGCCGTCTTGTACGATGCAGAACAAGCCCCTTCAATTTCAGTTGAAGAGATTGCTGACGTGTTAGACCAGAAAATTATTGAGAACTTGACCAATGACTAACGTTCGATCTTTCAAATTGATAATCGCGCTTTTAGTTGCGTTACTCTTCGCAACGCATCAGCAGCCTACAGCTGTGTTTGCGATTGAAACAGAGTGTTGTACTCAAGCAACGCATATTGTTGTTGCTGGAGACACCTTGACGCGTATTGCTAATACCTATGGCACGACTGTTGAGGTCTTACTTGAAGCAAACAACTTAAGCGATTCGCTGATCCGTATTGGGCAAACCCTAGTGATACCGGGCGACATCACAAGTACGCTGCCCACAGCAACGTCTGACCCTAGTTTTTATCTGGTGTTTCCTGGTGATAGCCTTGCTAAGCTTGCCGTGCAATTTGATACCGATGTTGAAACCCTAATGTCTATCAATCAACTCACCACAGACGTGCTGCAGATTGGACAGCTCTTGCAATTGCCAGAACTGCCGCCTAGCCCGCAAATCTATTCTCCTTTTCCAGACATGTCAGCGCAGGAATTGTTTGTTGCTGTGCCCTCAGGGTTTGTCAACACGCCTGACGAGTTGTATTTCTACCCAGGTCAGGTGATTGAGTTTGGGTTAGAGATTGATGCCTCATTTGCATATGCAACGCCAGACAAGGATCAAATCATTGACGGGTTCATTACCCACATGACACTTGATGATGTGCAATCGGTGGCGCCGTTGCTTTTGAGTAACTTGCAAGCGCATGAAGGTGATGCGATAGAGATGGTCTCGGTAAATATCCCATTGAGTGATGAGGCTTGGCGTGCGCAATATGTATCGACGGATGGGCTAGATGCGGGTGGCAACATTATGGCGTATGACGTACTCGTGTTCGAAAAAGACGACCAGGTGGTTTTGTTGATGGAGTCTTCAATGTTTGTAACACCTACGGTACCGTTTGATTTAGAAGCGTTTGCCAATGAGATAGCACAACTCCTCGCGAATTCATAACACTGAACTGAAATAGGAGCTTTATAACTATATTTTGACCGTACGCGTGACTTCACTGCCCAGCGTCTGTCGAATTACTGATAGACGACAACTTTGGGAGAAGATTGCAAGTATGAAGGTCCAGCATATTGAAGGCATTGGCGTTGCAAATGCTAAAAAATTAGAACGGGTTGGGATCAAAACCGTTTCCAGCTTACTTAAAATGTGTCGCGATAAAAAAGGCCGGCAGTTGGTGTCGAATGAAACTGGGTTTGACTCTAAAACCTTACTCGCGTGGACGAATCGGGCCGATTTGATGCGGGTCAAAGGAATTTCAACCCAATACAGCGACTTGCTTGAACGCGTTGGTGTAGACACTGTCAAAGAACTGGCGGTGCGCAATGCAGATAACCTGCACGCGCAAATGATTACAATCAATGGTGATAAGCGGCTTGTGCGGCGGCCACCAGCACTTTCACAAGTGCACCATTGGGTTGCGCAAGCAAAAACATTGACGCCTGTTATTACCTACTGAAC